>CAZYQB010000016.1:0-15771 GCA_964649595.1 uncultured Oscillospiraceae bacterium
CGGCTTCTTCATAGGCGGAAAGCGTGCGCTCTCTGCCCAGCAGTGCAGACACCAGCATCACCAGCGTGCTGCCGGGCAGGTGGAAGTTGGTAATCAGGCCATCCACCATCTTAAACTCATAGCCGGGCTTTATAAATATGTTCGTCCAACCGCTATTCGCATTCAGCACGCCCTTTGCCTCGGCAGCCGATTCAAGCGTGCGCACTGACGTAGTACCCACGGCAATGATCCTGCCGCCCGCCTCGCGAACGCGGCGAATACACGCGGCGGCTTCCTCAGTCACCTCATAGTATTCGCTATGCATGACATGGTCTTCCACATCCTCCGCCTTGACCGGACGGAATGTGCCCAGTCCAACGTGCAGCAACACGGGAATGATCTCAACCCCCATCGCACGGATCTTTTCCATCAGCTCAGGCGTAAAATGCAGTCCGGCAGTGGGCGCTGCGGCAGAACCTTCGCTCTTTGCATACACCGTCTGATAGCGCTCTCTGTCGGTCAGCTTTTCATGAATATAGGGAGGCAGAGGCATCTCACCCAGCTCATCGAGCGCTGCTTCGAGCGTACCTTCGCAGAAAAACTCGACCACACGTCCGCCTGCATCGGTGTCACCCACGATCTGCGCGGTCAGTCTGCCGCCGCCGAACTTGACCTTGGCACCGACCTTCAGGCGTCGTCCGGGCTTGACCAGCGTTTCCCACATCTTGGGTCCCACCTGCTTGAGCAGCAGGAGCTCGGCAGCGCCGCCGTTTTCGCGTTCGCCCAGCAGGCGCGCCGGAATAACACGCGTTTCATTGATGACCAGCGCATCGCCGGGTCGCAGATATTCGGTCAGATCATAGAAATGGCGATGCTTGATCGCCTCTCCGTTTAAGGGGATCATCATCATGCGGCTATGGTCGCGCGGCTCCACCGGAGTCTGTGCGATCTGCTCTTCGGGAAGATCATACATAAAGTCAGACGTTTTCATATATTCCGTTTCCTCCGTCAGCCTTATAGGCGGCTGGTTCAAATATCAATCTTTTCCTTGCATCCATTATAAAGCATCTGTGTTAAATATTCCTACTATATTTGACAATTCCTCACAAATCCAAAGACAGGAGGACTGCCCGAAAGAGCCTTCCTCCTGTTTTGCATTACTGCAGATATTCCTTTGCAAAGTCGATCATGCCGCCGGTCACTCGCTCGATGTTCTTTTCTTCAAGTACGGTATCCTTGGATGTATGGATGCGATCCATGTAATAGCCGATCAATTTTTTCTTCTTGAGCGTCGCCGTGCCTACTGCTTTTGTGAAGCTGCTCTGGTCGGACGGATAGACGGTGCCCGCGGCGTTTACGTTGAGCACGCTGCCCATTTTAAATGCGTTTCTGAGTGCATTATCCGCCTTTTCATCCTTCCGGAAAGCGCGCTTTACACTTAGCAGCAGATGTTCGCCCTCGCCGATGCAGTCTATATTTATCATGGGCGTATTCTTCGCTGCCTCTTTGTGCATCTGCGCAAAGGCAGAGGAGCCCACCATGCCCATTTCTTCGTGGTCGAAGAACACGAAGGCGCATTTGCTGCGGATATCCTCGTCCATTTTCTCGAGCATTTCGATTAGCGCGACCACACCGGAGGTGTTATCGTTATAGGTATTTGGATTGGCAGGTCCCATCATCATAAAGAGCAGCAGTGCCCAATAGACCGCCATAAACGCCAGCGGCATAAAATCGGGCGCAATATAGTTTATCGGAAATACAACAAGCAATGACGCCGCAAAAAACAGCATCACGATCAATATTTGATAGCCGATATACAAAACCGGGTTGCGGGGAGTAATAAAGTTAGGCAAGAACATTTTGGACGCGGTATCGTAATGCGCGCCCAAGATCAGCTTTGCATTATCCGCATCTCCTACCACCACATTTACCGAGCTGAACATATTAAGGCACTTTTCTTCTTTTGCCTCAATCCCTAGCTTCTGAAGCTCCCAAATAAGCATTTCGCGAAATGCCGCCTTCTGCTTCCGTGTCTTGCGCACCAAGTGCTTTTCAATAATCAGTTCTGACAGTTTATTCATGTTTACTTTTGCTCATCCTCAGATGTCCATCTTGGTCTGTGCGGCATTTACCGGCGGCAGCGGTGCGTTCATGCCCATATGCTCATAGGCAAGTGGCGTAACCACGCGTCCTCTGGGCGTACGCATGATGAAGCCCAGCTGCAGCAGATACGGCTCATATACGTCCTCGATGGTAGCGGCATCCTCGCCGGTGATGGCAGCGAGGGTATCCAGTCCCACCGGACCACCGCCGAATTTGCGGATCATGGTTTCCAGCATGGTGCGGTCGGTGCGGTCAAGACCCAGCAGATCGACCTCCTGCATATCGAGTGCTTCCTGCGCCACGGTCGCATTGATCTTTCCGCCTGCGCGCACCTGTGCATAATCGCGCACGCGCTTGATGAGGCGATTGGCAATACGAGGCGTGCCGCGCGAACGGCTGGCGATTTCCAGCGCACCGTCGTGGTCACATTCGATCTTCATGATCTTTGCCGAGCGCTGCACGATGACGGCCAGCTCTTCGGGCGTATACAGTTCTAACCTAAAGCTGATGCCAAAGCGATCCCGCAGCGGCGATGTCAGCATTCCGGCGCGAGTGGTCGCGGCGATCAGCGTAAATTTGGGCAGATCCAGTCGAATGGAGCGCGCTGACGGACCCTTGCCGATCATGATATCCAGCGCGAAATCCTCCATCGCAGGATACAGAACCTCCTCGACCGCATGAGACAGGCGGTGGATCTCGTCGATAAACAGCACGTCGCCCTCGTTGAGGTTGGTCAGAATGGATGCCAGATCGCCCGGACGCTCAATGGCAGGACCACTTGTCACGCGGATGTTGTGTCCCATTTCGGCGGCAATGATGCCTGCCAGCGTGGTCTTGCCCAGACCGGGAGGGCCATAGAGCAGTATGTGATCCAGCGGCTCCTTTCTCGAAAGCGCCGCCTGCATATAGATGCTCAGACTGTGCTTTACCTTGGTCTGTCCGAAATATTCGGTCAAGGTATGAGGGCGCAGAGAGCGCTCGGCTTCTTCGTCCTCATTGCGAAAGCCGGTGGTAATGAGTCTTTCATCATCCATCATTTATCTCATCATTCCTTTCAGCGCCAGTCGAATCAGTTCATCCACCTTTTCGGGCACGGGATCGATCGCCGCCACCGCCTGCGCCGCTTCGCTCGACTGATAGCCCAGCGCCATCAGCGCTTCGATGGCTTCGGCAGTAACATTAGACTGCGCCGGTACGACGGAGGATTTTACGGCAGAGTTCTTTCCGATCAGCTCTTCATTTTCCACCTTATCTTTAAGCTCCAGAATAAGTCTCTGCGCCGTCTTTTTGCCCACGCCGGGCGCACGCGCGATGGCGTTTGCATCGCTCGTGACCAGCGCAAGCGACAGATCACGCACCGAGAGAGTAGATAGTATCATCAGTGCGGTTTTGGGCCCCACGCCGCTGACTGCGTGCAGCTTCATAAACATATTTTTTTCCTCGCGCGTAGCAAAGCCATACAGATCCAGTGCGTCCTCTCTGACGCTTAGGTGCGTATAGCATTTCATCTTCTCGCCGACAGCAGGCGCCTGAGAGAGCGTAGAGCCGCTGACCTGCATCATATAGCCTACGCCGCCGCAGTCGATGACCAGCGTACCGGCTTCCTTTCCGGCGATTTTTTCGGCAACAATGCCGCTGATATGTGCGTACATGGTGTCCTCCGGATTTATTTTGATTTATTTGATCTTGTACAGGTGCTTCATGCGCATACTGTTTGCGTGCGTGATGGCCACAGCGATGGCATCGGCAGCGTCGTCGGGCTTGGCGATCTCCTTCATGCCCAACAGCGCCTTGACCATGATCTGAACCTGCTGTTTTTCCGCCTTGCCGTGTCCGGTAACCGCCATCTTCACCTGCATGGGGGTATATTCATAGATCTCGTCGGTTTTCTGCGCCACCGCCACCAGCGCTACTCCGCGCGCCGCGCTGACCGCCATGCCGGTGGTGATATTCTTGGAGAAAAACAGCTCTTCAAAGGCGACTTCGTCGGGCTTATAGGTGTCCATCAGCTGCTGTACGCCGATAAACAGTGCCCTGAGCCTTTGCGGCATGGGCTGCCCCGCTGCCGTAGTCAGTACGCCGTATTGAATGAGCTTATGCCTGTCACCGTTGCTTTCGATCACCCCGTAGCCCATCGTGGCAAGTCCGGGGTCGATGCCCAGTATCCTCAAATCATTCAACTTCCCGTCTATACAATGTATCAATGATATATTATTGTATTTGCGCCCGTTTGTCAAGTTAATCAGAACATAGGTTCTGTTATGGGTTAGGGAGAAAAAAGAGCTTTCAATCATACGCTCGATGACTGAAAGCTCTTTTCGACTGTATTATGTACTATACCCTAAATACACCAAGATTAAAAATCATTCAATTTCCTCGATTAATGATGTTCATCTTTAAAATCTTTCCATAGTTCATGCTCCGGGAGCGTTATATTTATGTTTTGACTTACTTCATCTTCTCCTGCTTGACCTTATGATCGATGACATGGCGGCTTGCAAGCTGCGCAAACACCTCGTCAAGCGAAATACCCGCTTCTACCATCAGCACCATCAGGTGATAGGTGAGGTCTGCGATTTCAAAGATGGTTTCCGCCTTATCCTGCGCCTTGCCGGCAATGATGACCTCGGTACATTCCTCGCCGACCTTCTTTAAGATCTTGTCGATGCCCTTGTTGAACAGATAGGTGGTATAGGAGCCTTCCTTGGGATCTGCCTTGCGACCTGCGATCACCTGATAGAGGGCATCCAGAGAGAAATCGGGTGTGGTCTCGCTCTGATATACGTCGTTGAAGAAGCAGGATTCCTCGCCCGTGTGGCAGGCAGGACCGCTTTTGATGACCTCGACTACCAGCGCATCCATGTCACAGTCAGTGCGGATGCAGACGATCTGCTGCTTGTTGCCGCTTGTTTCACCCTTGCGCCACAGCGTTTGGCGGGAACGGGAGAAAAAGCAGGTATAACCCTCCTCCATCGAAATTTTCAAAGACTCCACGTTCATATAGGCGACGGTCAGCACCTTTTTGGAGTAGTAATCCTGCACGACGGCGGGGATCAGACCGTTTTTATCGAATTTAAGATGGGAAATGTCCATGTTTATTTGTCCTCTCTCTTTTGAATGATGCGCATAGGGATACCCTCGCCGCGCAGATATCTCTTCAGATCCTCGATAGCAACCTCTTTTCGGTGGAAGATGGATGCGGCAAGACCTGCATCCACCCCTTTTACCGACTCAAACAGCGTCTTGAAATGCTGCATATTGCCTGCACCACCCGATGCGATGATCGGAATCGAAACGCGCTCGGCGATGGCGGAGAGCATCTCAAGATCAAAGCCGCCCTTCACGCCGTCGGTGTCGATGCTGTTGACCACCAGCTCGCCCGCGCCGCGCTCCTGACCGGCTCGCGCCCATTCGAGCGCATCGATGCCGGTATCTACTCTGCCGCCCTTGGCAAAGAGCCGGAACTGTCCGCCCACGCGCTTTATATCCATCGACAGTACCACGCACTGATCGCCATAGCGGCGCGCCGCCTGTTCGATCAGGTCGGGATTTCGGATGGCGCCGGAGTTTACGGAAACTTTGTCCGCACCGCAGGAGAGCACGCGCTCAAAATCGCTGACCTCATTGATGCCGCCGCCTACGGTCAAGGGAATGAACACTTCCGCCGCAGTGCGCTTCAAAATATCGGTAAACAGCGCGCGTCCCTCAAAGGATGCGGTGATATCATAGAACACCAGCTCGTCCGCACCGCAGTCATTATAAAAGTGCGCCATATCGACCGGGTCGGCAACATCCTGTATGCCCTCGAAATTTATGCCCTTGACCACGCGTCCGCCTCTCACATCCAGACAGGGAATGATGCGCTTTGCAATCATTTTACGCACTCCCTTCTTATCTGGTGTGCTTCGGCGCACTGCCCTCTTTGGTGTGCTTCGGCGCACTGCCCCCGGACGATCTCAAGCACGCGCTCAAGGTCGAGCTTTCCGGTATAGATCGCCTTGCCCACGATGGCGGCATACATATTCATATCCCTGAGCGCCTCGATCTCATGCTCGAACGAAATACCGCCCGATGCCACCACATCCAGACCCTCGATCTGATTGAGCTTTTCATAGGCAGGCAGGTTTGCGCCCTGCAGCATACCGTCTCTGGAGATATCCGTGTAAATCACGGTATTTACGCCCTGCGAGGGCAGTCTTTCGACAAACTCATATGCCTTTTTATCGGTAATGGTACGCCAACCGTGAATGGCAACATAGCCGCCCTTCGCATCCACTCCGGCGGCAATGCGTCCGGGATACTTGGCAGCTAATTTTTCCATCAGGCGCGGATTTTCAACCGCCATCGTGCCCACGATGATACGGTTTACGCCCAAGTCCATATATCTGTCAACGCTTTCTTCGCTTCTGCCGCCGCCGCCTACCTCAACAAACAAGCCGCCTTCCTTCATGATGGCTTTGATGGCAGGCAGGTTGGTCTGCGTTCCGTCCTTTGCACCGTCAAGATCCACAACGTGCAGGCACTTTGCACCTGCCGCCTTAAAGTTTCGGGCGATCTGCGCCGGGTCGGAAGCATATACGGTCATGCGGTCGTAGTCGCCCTCCGTCAGGCGCACCACCTGACCTTCCCGCAGATCAATCGCCGGAAAAATAAGCATATCTTTCCGCGCTCCTTTCAAGTAGAATAAATTGTGCCAAAGATCCATCCCTGTGTAATAGGAGCTGTCTGCGACTTCACTCCGCGAATGCTTTCAAAATTCTCAGTCCGATCTCCCCACTTTTTTCAGGATGAAACTGCGTTCCGTATACCGAGCCGCTATGAACGATCCCGGGCACTTCCACCTCATATTCGGAAGAGGCGCACAGCGCTTCACCCACGCCCTTTGCATAATAGGAATGAACGTAATACACGCTGTCGCCCTCTGAAATATACTTTGTCAATTTACAGGGGCGCTTGATATTGAGTTCATTCCAGCCGATGTGCGGAACCTTCAAATTCTGTGCAAGATCGGGTGCCAGCGGACATATCTCGCCGCCAATAAGGTGCAGCCCCTCATGCTCGCCGTATTCATAGCTCTTGTCAAATAGCATCTGCATACCAAGGCATATGCCTAAAAGCGGCGTGCCTTCCTTGGCGCGGCGGATGATAAGATCGGTCAAGCCCGTGGCATCCAGTTTCTTCCGAGCATCGCCGAATGCACCCACGCCGGGCAGGATCAGCTTTTCGGCACTCGAAATGACTTCGGGATCATTTGTAATCACGTTTTCCACGCCGATATGCGTGAGCGAATGGCTGAGCGAATACAAATTGCCCACGCCGTAGTCAATAATTGCGATCATCTGCATCCCTCCTTATGCCAGCGTTCCCTTGGAGGATGCCGCTTCACCGATGCGGGTCGGGTCGACGGCAACCGCTGCCTTGAGCGCACGTCCCAGTCCCTTAAATACCGCCTCGATGATGTGATGGCTGTTCTCGCCTGCAAGCTGCTTGAAGTGAAGAGTTGCTTTAAGCGTTCGCACAAAGGCAAGCATAAATTCCTTCACCAGTTCGGTGTCAAACGTGCCCACCTTCTGGGTCGGGATGTCCACCTGAAAACCCAGATAGTCGCGACCTGACAAGTCAATGGCGCACAGAATGAGCGTTTCGTCCATCGGCAGAAGAAAGTTTCCATATCTGACGATGCCCTTCTTCTCGCCGAGAGCGCCAAAGAATGCCTGCCCGAGAACGATGCCTATGTCCTCGACGGTGTGATGGTCGTCTACATAAGTATCGCCCTTGCACTTGACCGTCAGATCGAACGAGCCGTGAAAGGCGAAAAGTTCGAGCATATGATTTAAAAATCCGCAGCCCGAATCGATGGAGGCTTTTCCGCTGCCGTCCAAATTGAGCGAGAGATAAATATCGGTTTCGCGCGTAGTGCGCTTGATTTCAGAGGTTCTCATGCCATCAGCTCCTTCGTCACTTCAATCAGACGCTCCATCTGCGCCTGCGTGCCGATGGTGATGCGTACATAGTCGCGGATGCGCTCGCTGTTCCAGTGGCGCACAAGGATATTGTTTTTTCTGAGCGCTTCCAGATATTCCTTGCCGCCCATAAAGCGCGGTGCGGCAAAGAGAAAGTTGGTATCCGAATCCAGCACCTCAAGACCCAATGCGCGCAGCTCCTTCTTCGTCCACTCGCGCGCAGAGATGATCTTATTGCGGCAATCATCAAAGTATGCCTCGTCGCGCATGGCAGCTTCGCCGGCAAGCTGTGTAAGAGCGTTTACATTGTAGGGATTATAGGAGAACTTGATGCGGTTCAGGTCATCGATCAGATGCTTCTGCCCCATCGCAAAGCCCAGTCTGCCGCCTGCAAGTTGGCGCGATTTGGAGAAGGTCTGAGTGACCAACAGGTTTTCATATTCATCGATCAGCGTGACAGCCGACTGCGTGCCGAAATCGACATACGCTTCGTCGATCACCACCACCTGATCTCTGTTGGCTTCCAAAATACGACGAATATCCGAAATCGGCAGCGTCAGTCCCGTCGGAGCGTTGGGATTGGCAAGAAAGACGGTTTCTTTGTTGGTCATGAACTGCTTAACGGGCACGGTGAAATCACTGTTCAGCTCCACCACTCGCGCCGGACAGCCGTAGAGGTCTGCCCAGACCGAGTAGAAGCCGTAGGTGATGTCGGCAAACGCCACGCCCTTTTCGCCAAACGCCTGAAAGGCAAAGGCAAGCACCTCATCCGAACCGTTGCCGGTGATGACCTGATCGGGCGAGATATGATTGTGCTGCGCGATGGCATCACACAAGGCAGTCGTTCCGATATCCGAGTACAGACGCAGTTTTTCGATTGCCTGTGTGTCGACCGCTTCGAGCACCTTGGGCGAAGGCGCAAACGGGCTTTCGTTGGTGTTGAGCTTGATAAGATTCATGACCTTCGGCTGTTCGCCGGGAGTATAGGGCGAAAGGGATCTTCTCCCGTCCGAAAGAAATCTGCTCATAGATCATTCCCCCTGATCTTCGGCAAAGCGGATAGCGACCGAATTGGCGTGAGCGTGCAGCCCTTCCTTTTGGGCAAAGGATACGATATGATCCTTTGCGTTTTTCAGCGCATCGCGCGAATAGTAGATAAACTGCGACTTTTTGACGAAATCATCCACCGACAGCGGCGAGGAGAAACGCGCCGTACCGCTGGTAGGCAGCGTATGATTGGGACCCGCCCAGTAATCACCCAGTGCTTCGGGAGCGTTTCTGCCCAGGAACACCGAGCCTGCGCTCTCGATCTGTCCAAGCAGGGAGAAAGGCTCCTCCACGCACAGTTCCAGATGCTCCGGCGCAATAATATTGGAGATCTCGGCTGCCTCCGAGAGATTCTTCACCAGAATGATCTTGCCGTTGTCGTTGATCGAGGTGCGTGCGATCTCAGCGCGCGGCAGCTTCATGAGCTGCTCTTCAACAGCAGACTGTACCTTTTCGGCTAATTCTTCGCTGTCGGTGATGAGTATCGCCGCTGCCATGCGGTCGTGCTCTGCCTGAGAGAGCAGATCTGCCGCAACGTGCTGAGGATCGCTCTTTGCATCGGCGATCACCAAGATCTCGCTCGGGCCTGCGATCATGTCGATATCCACCGTGCCGTATACGCGGCGCTTTGCGGTAGCAACGTATACATTGCCTGGACCTACGATCTTATCCACCGCAGGCACCGACTGCGTGCCGTAGGCAAGGGCAGCAACCGCCTGAGCGCCGCCTGCCTTGATGATCTTGCTCACGCCTGCGATCTTCGCAGCGCACAGAATCGCCGGAGCAATGGAGCCATCTTTGGATGGCGGCGTGGTCATAATGATCTCGCTCACGCCCGCGATTTTCGGCGGAATGGCATTCATCAGAACGGTGGACGGATAGCTTGCCGTGCCGCCGGGAACATAGATGCCGACCCTTTTAAGGGGGATCACTCTCTGACCGAGCATCACGCCTGCCTGTTCGCTTACGGTAAAGGAAGTGCGCTTCTGATGCGCATGAAAGGCATAGATATTGTCGCGCGCCTGACGGAGCGTTTCGATAAAAGATGGTTCGCAGGCAGCAAATGCTGCTTCGATCTCTTCTTCGGTTACGGCAAGAGAGGAAATCTCGGCTCTGTCAAACCGCGCAGCATATTCAATGAGCGCTTCATCGCCGCGCTCTCTCACATTTTTAATGATCGCATCTACACGCGCTTCGATCTCGTTGCCCGACTGGATGGGCGTAGTTTTGAAAGCCTGAACATCAAATTTGTCGACTCGAAGCATTTCATCAAATCGAAGTATTTTCATCATGGGAAAGCACCTCCTGAAGTCCGGTCAGCATACGGTTTATATCCCCGCTTTTAAAGAGGTAGCTGGACCGGTTGGCAATAAAGCGTGCACTGATGGGCAGAATGGTGTTGAGCACCTTGAGATTGTTTTCCACCAGCGTCTTGCCCGATTCCACGATATCCACGATCACATCGGACAAACCGAGAATGGGTGCCAGCTCAATGGAGCCATTGAGTTTGATGATCTCGATTTCGCGATTGAGTGAAGAATAATAGGCTTTTGTCAGGTTTACAAACTTAGTGGCAACGCGCAGCACGTTGTCTCGATCTTCTATATAATCGTTGGGCGCAGCAACCGCCAGACGGCATTTACCGATGTCGAGATCGAGCAGTTCATACACATCCGGCTCGCTTTCGAGCAGTATGTCCTTGCCGACCACACCTACATCTGCCGCGCCGTGCTCCACATAAATGGCAACGTCGGAGGGCTTGACCAACAGATAGCGCACGTTGTTTTCGGCGCTTTCAAAGACCAGTTTCCGGTTATCCTCATAGATGGCAGAACATTCGTAGCCGATGGAGGAAAACATCTTATAGACCTTATCGCCCAGTCGTCCTTTGGGCAGCGCGATGTTAAGCATGATCCTTCACCTCCGTCAGCGTGCCGTTTTCAAAGCGATAGACCGACGCATATCTAAGATCGGCAGGGATGCTCTTTTCCAGACGGATGCGCTTTCCCTGCTCCATCAGTTCATCGGCAAGGCGAATGAGTGCAGACGCGTCGCTGTCGTCCGAATAGAGAATGAGCATATCCACATCCACCTTCGTGCGATCCCGGAAGAGCAGATTCAGCTCATTGAGGTATACCGCAAAGCCGATGGCATTCAGGTCGCGCCCAAACTTCTTTAAGAGATTTCCGTAGCAGCCGCCGGTCAGCAGCGCGCGCGGTATGCCTTCCACATATCCTTGAAACACGATGCCGTCATAATAGTCGATGTCGCTGACCAGAGAAAAGTCCAATATCAGATCATCCGCCTGATCTGCAGATACGAGCAGTTCGTGCACCTTTTCCAGCTGATCGAGCGCATCGGTCATGCTCTGGGTGATGGCGATATCTCTGGCGCGCCTGATAGTCGCTTCAAATTCTCCGCACAGATCGGCGGCGGTCAACAGCATGGCGGCGGCAGCAGGCGTGATGCCCACCTCGGCAGCACGTTTTTTCAGCTCATGCTTATTCTTGCCACGGATGCAGTCGAGCAGTTCTGCGCGCACCGACGGTGCAATGCCCAGACCGTCCAAGAGCGCCACCAGAAAGCCCATATGCGACAGCTGCATTCTGTGGCTCTTGCTGATGGCTGCGAGCGTTTTCTGCGCCAGCGCAAGCACCTCATAGAGCGCCACCACGCCCAGAGCGCCGATGCACTCCAGCCCCAATTGACTGATCTCCCGATAACCGCCGCTGGGCTTGTCGAGACGATACACATTTTCCAGATAATAGAACTTTTCGCGCGACTGCTGCGTTGCGTGCGTGTGCTTTGCAATGGAAAGCGTCACGTCGGGCTTTAAGGCGAGCACGCGCCCGTCCAGATCATGAAAGGTGATTACGTTGGGGCTTTTTAAAAAGTTTTTGTTTTCAAGATAGAGATCATATTCCTCAAATTTTCCCATGCGGTACTTGCGGTAGCCGCAGCGTTCATACAAGGAGCGCAGATAAAGCGTGATCTGCTCCTCACGGCGCAAAATACCGATCATGTCCTGCATCATGGTGATTCTTCCTCTCGATAAGTTTATGTTCATCCGCCTTGCGGCATTTTCCGCATTGCAGTCAACGAATACCATTTAACCATACAATGCGCGTAAATTCAATCCCCAAAATTAACAGTCGTTTTCTTTTTCTTCATATATTTCCGAAAAAATGCGTATGTCCGAAGATGACGCTATATACTATAGCACCGCTTTATCACTCTGTCAAGCTAAAGTATTAAAGCAGCCATCAAAATATCCATTGTGCAAGGGAGCCTATCACCTCGATTTTCTTACTGCTTTCCATTGACCGCAAAAAGCCGCCATGCTATACTCACCATAAGAAAACCACCTGCAGAAGGAGAAATCCGCCATGTTGCCTTATAAAGATAAATCCCTCTCTCCCGAAAAACGCGCAAATGACCTGCTCTGCCGCATGACCCTGCGTGAAAAAATCGCGCAGATGCAAATCCGCACCAATATGCACCTGACCTTTTCCGCCGCCGAATTTGATCGCGAATATCCGGACTCTCTGGGCGCATCGTGCGAGACCGGCGAAATGAACCCGCAAAAGCTCAACCTGATGCAAAAGCACGTTATCGAAAACACTCGTCTGGGCATTCCCATGCTGTTTTTAAGCGAAAGTCTGCATGGGCTGTTTTGCGACGGCGCGACAGTATTTCCGCAGTCCATCGGGCTGGGCGCAACCTTTGATCCTGTGCTGCTGGAGCAGATCGCCTCCGTAATCGGCAGAGAATCGCACGCGATGGGCATCCGGGAGACCCTTGCGCCTAACATCGATCTTTCGCGCGATCCGAGATGGGGACGCGTTGAGGAGAACTATGGTGAGGATCCGTATCTAACCGCACAGATGGGTTCTGCCTATGTCAAAGGACTTCAATCGCAGGGCGTTGCCGCCTGTCTGAAGCATTACACCGCACATGGCTCCCCGGAAGCAGGGCTGAACCTTGCACCCGTTCACGCAGGAGAAAGAGAGCTCAGAGATACCTTCCTGCCGCCGTTTGCCGCCGCAGTCAAGGCAGGTGCCCTGTCGGTCATGCCTGCTTACAGCGAACTGGACGGCGTAGCGCTGCACGCAAGCCGCTTCCTGCTGACCGATATCCTCAGAAACGAACTATCCTTTGAAGGCTGGACGGTGTCCGACTGGTGCGGCATACAGATGCTCGTCACCTTTCACCATGTCGCCGACAACTGCCTGAGTGCCGGAAAGGCCGCACTGCACGCCGGCGTGGATATGGAAGCACCTTTCGCCTACGGATATGGCAAGGAATTTATCGCCGCTGCCGAGCGCGGAGAGATCGACCTTTCCGAAATCGACACAGCGGTATACCGCATACTGTTGGGTAAATTCCGCCTTGGACTGTTTGAGCATCCGTATGCCGATGAAGAGAGCATCCCAAAGCTTAATCTGCCCGACGCGCACGCACTATCCCTCAAGGCTGCCGAGGAAAGCTGCGTACTGCTGAAAAATAACGGCATACTGCCGCTGAACAAGCGTCAAAAAATCGCGCTGATCGGTCCGGGCGCAGATACCGTGCAGCTGGGCGATTACACTGCGCCCTCTGCGGCAAAGCGCGCCGTTACGCTGCTCGACGCAATGCGCAGGCGGCTGGATGAAAATCTGATCTACGAAAAGGGCTGCTCCATCGCATTCGGCACCGATGAAGAAATGAACCGTGCCGTCCATGCCGCTGCAGATGCGGATGTAGTCGTTTTGGTGCTTGCGGACAACAGTTCCTCCTTCGGCGGCGTAGGCTGGGGCGATGAAAACACCACCGGAAAACCTGTGACCACCTGCGGCGAAGGCTTTGATGTTCACGATCTCAAATTTCCTGCCTGTCAGGAAGTGCTTTTCGACCGGATCATCGCCGTGGGAAAACCGATAGTCCTTGTCAGCATGACCGGCAGACCGCATGAGCTTTTAAAGGCTGACCGCGATGCCGCCGCCATACTGCAGGTATGGTATCCGGGACAGGAGGGCGGCACTGCCGTCGCCCGTTTGCTGTTCGGTGAAGCCAATCCATCCGGACGCGCGCCCGTCAGCTTTCCGCGCACCGTCGGACATATTCCCTGCTTCTACAACCGCAAGGGCAGCGCACAGGGCTATTATCATCAGCCCGGTTCGCCGGAAGAGCCGGGGCGTGACTATGTATTCGACCGCCCGGGCGCGCTGTATCCGTTCGGACACGGCTTGAGCTACACCACGTTTGAATATTCCGACCTGGTCGTAACGCAAATCGGAAAGACCGACTTTGAAGTCGCCGTCACCGTAACAAATACTGGAAACCGCATGGGCGACGACATCGTTCTTTTGTTCCTGCGCGATCTGTGCTGCCGCATCACGCCCTTCGTGCGCCGACTCAAGGGATTCAAACGAGTCTCTCTTGCACCGGGCGAAAATGTGCGCGTGCGCTTTCCCATCGGCTTTGACGAGCTGAGCTTCATCAACGAGCGTATGCGCCTGGAAGTGGAAGCCGGCGATTTTAAGGCGATGATCGGCAGCCTGTCGGCAGTGTTTTCCGTACAGGAGGGAGTCGCTTTATGAAATACCTGATCGACCTGCGCGCTGCCTCCGACAAGAAGGAAATTCATGAGATCCTTCTGCACGCGCTCGATCTGCCGCCGCACTACGGGCGCAATCTGGATGCACTGTGGGACTGCCTGACCAGTGAACTGTATGTGCCCTGCGAGATCCGGCTCATCGTCGGTACAAATGAATCAGGGTATATACCGACACTGCTCGATCTGTTTGAGCGCGCACAGGCATGGCACACACGCCGTAGGCATCACCTGCAGCTTTACATCGACAAACAGAGCAAATAACGCCAAACCGGCAGGGAAGCATTTCCTCAATGCTCTCCTGCCGGTCTTTTTCGATAGATGCTTTAAAATTATTCTGCCGTGCGATCTGCCAGCGCATAACCGATCTGAAGGATCTTTTCGTTTTCGCTGAAGAGGATCTGTACGCTGCTGTCGTATTCATCCACCCATGCAAACAAACGATATACATCGGGATCGGCAGAGCCGTCCTGAGCAAATGCACCCAGCTCACAGGGCATACCGCCCATGCCTGCGCTCGCCATGGTAAAATCATGGCTGGTATCGAGCAGCACATAGTTTGCGATGCCGGTCGCGCCGGAAATATCTCGGAACTGACGAATGTCCTCAAAGTATACGCACTTGGAGCGCAGCGTACCGTTGCTAAAGAAAATCGCCGCAAAGCCGTAGCCTTCGTCATTGATCCAATAGTAGTTATTGCCGTTTGCGTCGGTTTCAACGACCGGGTCACCGTAGCGCACGGTCAGTTCATCGAGCGTGTCGCCGAACTTGACCTCATCATACATGGCATATACCGCATCGCGGTCGGTAAACCGCTTGGCGGTCATGGGCTCTACGGTGGGCTCTACGGTGGGCTCTGCGGTAGGCTCAGTATTCGGCTCAGTGCCGTCGGATTCAGTCTGCGTATTGGCGCAGCCGGTGAGCAGCACCGCCAGCATGAGCATCAGTGCGATCAGCTTGATCTTGCGTTGCATGGTAGGTTTCCTCCCATATTAAAGATATGGCTTATTGTATCACGAAACCGATTTTGATGCAATGTGCTTCACAACTTTTCCTTATTTATACCTGTTGCGGTACAATAGAAGG
>CAZYQB010000017.1:0-15426 GCA_964649595.1 uncultured Oscillospiraceae bacterium
CAGAGGGAGCCTTTCAGAGCGATTCTCATCTTTAAGTTGATGATATTGTCCCTCAAGGCGAAGCCTTATCAACGGTATTTCCAGATGCGCTTTACTCGTACCACTCGATCGACTCACTCACATAGTCATCCATGTTGTGCATCTGTCCGTACAGATATTCATCCCAGTCTCTGCCGCTTGCGTCGTTTATGGCGGAGAGAAAATCTGCTGCGTCCGCGTTCTTCATGCTCATGCGGCTGACATACTCTCTCATCGCCCGCATAAACACCTCATGCCCTATCGACTGGCGCATATCGTGCAGCACCACCGCACCGCGATCCACCACGATCAGATCATACTCCATACGCGAATTAAAGCGTTCTATCGAGCTGTCCACCGTCATGCCGCCCGGAATGGTGATCTGCAAAGAGGGAAGTATCTGCGCATTGAACGCCTGTAAATAAGCGTCCTCTCCCTGCGTGTCGAAGATGTACATCAGCGTCATATAGGCGCTGAGCATATCGCTCAGCCACGGAGAATCGTTTTGATTGCTGCCCACGATGCACGAGAAATACTGCCGCGCGCACATCAGCCTGACTGCGTGCGCCAGTTCATCCTTCTCCATGAGACCGGTCAGCTCATGCGAAATCTGGATCACTGCCGGAGAAGAAATGCCTTCATAGATATACTCGGTCTCCATCACCGAGAGCCGCTGCCACGGATACTCGCCCAAGTTTTCCTCCAGATAGTTCATCATGTTCAGTGCTTCGCTGAGCATGGTATTCGCTGCAGAGGCAGTATTCGCCCACACCTCAAGCTCGGTTCCCGATTCTGTCTGCGCCGTGCGCAAAATCATCTTGCGGCTCAACAGCAGCGCCAAAGAACGAATGTTCCGCGCTTCGATCTCATAGCTCACGGTGCCGTTTTCGTTTACTGCACTCACCTCGCCCGGCGCCGCCAGAGCATAGGTTTCGGGCAGCGAAAGCGTCACATAGTAATCGGCACTCTCGCTGTAGACCGGCTCGCCCATCGCCGTATAGCCGTTGAGCACAAACTCCTGCGCATATTCATCCCACACGGCGGCGATCGGATAGAAGTTGACCAGCCGCCATGTCAGGTCTCCCGCACCCAGCGCCAGCGAACAGGTGGGCAGCAGCAGATAATATTCAAACGTAAACAGCGCCGTCTCATTCTCCTCGAGATCACACTCCACGCGCACAAACAACTCCTGCTCACCCCGAATACCCCACTGCACCTTCTCGCCGTTTACGCGGATGCTCATAAAATCAACGCCCCCCGGAGCATATCCCTCCGGGAAGGCGTCATTCAACAGATCACTCTCCACCGGAGAGGCGCTCTGTCGGCGCAATATGTTGGCATACACGCTGAACATCATGCCGCTGAGCGCGCCGCCGGTCCTGTTGGTATAGTAGGTATTCTGTGTGATCCGCACCACCTGCTCATCGAGCAGCACATCCATATGAATCTCATATCGGTCGCGCGATGTGCTCTGCGTCTCCTGCGCATAGCCTGCCGCCGAGGTCAGCAGCACGCCCAGCAGCAGCAGTCCCGCCAGAATACCCGCGATGATCCTGACCCACACCTGCTTCTGTTTTTCCTGTCTGTCATGTTTGCTCATTGATCTTCCCTTTCCCGCAATTCCAGCCGATCGGCATAGTCAAGCAGTATCTTTTCCATATCGCCAAGATCGGCAATGTGCCCCAGCTGCTCGCGCACTCGGGCACAGCCGCTTAGCCCCTGCAAATACCATATCAAGTGCTTTCGCATCTCACGCGCCGCGCCGCGTTCGCCGATGTAGTCCGCCTGCATCCTTGCATGGCGCAGCGCCATGTCGATCTTCTCTCGGGCGGACGGCGCCTTCCACTGCCTGCCCTCGATGCGCGCGAGGATCTGAGCAAATATCCACGGATTGCCCTGTGCACCGCGTCCGATCGCCACCGCATCGCAGCCGGTTTCCCGGAGCATACGCTCATACTCGTCGGCATTGGTCACATCGCCGTTTCCGATCACCGGAATGCTCACCGCATTTTTTACCGCGCGGATCACCGACCAATCGGAATGTCCGGAATACTGCTGCACACGCGTTCTCGGATGCACCGTAAGCGCTGCCGCGCCCGCCTGCTGCGCGACCAATGCCAGTTCTACGGCGTTGATGTGTTCTTCATCCCACCCGGCGCGCATCTTCACCGTGACCGGCACGCAGGATGCCTTTACCGCCGCTTCGATGATCTCTCCGGCAAGATCGGGCGTTTTCATCAGGGCGCTGCCCTCGCCATTGCCCACGATGCGGTGCGCCGGACAGCCCATGTTGATGTCGATAAAGGCAAAGCCCTTCTCACTCAGCCTCTCCACCGCGCGCGTCATGTATTCCGGCTCCTTGCCGAACAACTGCAGCCCCAGCGCCTTTTCGCTCTCGTCGCGGCGCAGCAGTTCTTGAACGGCGCGGTTGTTCTCGGGCGCGCAGATGTAGCCTTTCGCACTTACCATCTCCGTTACCGCCCATGCAGCACCCTGTTCAAAACACAAAAGCCGCATGGGCATATCGGTCACGCCCGCCATCGGCGCAAGCGCTGCGCCCGGTCTTGTGATCTTCATAAAGTACGATCCCTCTCCGCTTTCAAAAATCCTGCGCAGACCAAAACACTTCATGCGAGCCGCGCAAGCGCTTCATTGTAGTTTCTGCCGGGGCTGAAGCTACGTCGGCTACGTCGGCTGCGCCGGCACCGCCGTAGGCTCGATGATGAGCTGTGTCTGCGTCAGCCCGTCTATCTTCCACTGTCCGTTGATGCGCCTGAGCGTCACATTGTATCGTCCGCCGTACCATGCAGGCGGCGTTGCGGTAATCACGCCTGCAGTCACCAGCGACTTGCTGCTCGAACGCACCGAGCCGACAATGCGCGGCACCTTCTCCACAATGGTTGCCGTGGCCGTATTCTCCCACGGCCATGCCCACATCCATTCCATCGACAGTTCATAGTTGTAGCTGTCAATGTTGTAGTCCACATAGGGCGACTGCTCCGACAAGCCGATAGCAAGCGTCTGGTCGCTCAGCAGAAACTCGTCGGTAAAGAAACTGGTCAGCTCGTCGGCATCCTCGCGCGTGAGAATAACGCCTGCGCGCAGCTTCATGCCATCGTCCAAAAGAAGATAAATATTCGCCGTGTTCATTGCCAAATAGAACACGATCACCAACAAAGAGATGATTGCCGTGATCGCTACCAATCGGGTCGCAATAAACCACAGCAGCCTTCGAATGTATTTCACTTATCTATCGCCTCGCTTTTTAAGAGAATCTGCAGCATTCATCTCCCCAAGAGACTCCCCTTGAGGGAAGCCTTTGGACTTACTTCACTTCATTTTTCCATGCAAACACATACTTGCCCGAACCAAGTTCCAACACGACATCGCTGCCCGACTGATTCATATTGATAACGCCCATCTCCGCCGAGGGCTTTCTGCCGTTCAAAGTCAGCGCAGAAAGCTGAGCATCATCCAGCACCAGCACGGCGGTCGTTCCGGCGGGCACGCTGCAGCGCACGGTATGCTCCTCGCCGCTTATGCGCCATTCGCAGCGCACCTTGCCATAGGGCGTTTTCTGCCATGCCGATACAAACGACAGCTCACTGATCGGGCGCGGATGCAGCATGATCCTTCGATATCCCGGCTCCAGCAGGTCAATGCCTGCCAGCGCACGCATCATCCATTCGCCGATAGCACCGTAGGCATAGTGATTGTAGGAGTTCATATCCGCACTCCAGAAGCTGCCGTCCGGCTTGATGCCGTCCCAATGCTCCCACATGGTCGTGGCGCCCTTGCTGATCGGATACAGCCACGACGGATAGTCATTCTTCATCAGCAGCTGACCCGCCACATCATGCGCGCCGATTGCCGTCAGCAGCGGACACAGATAGGGCGTGCCCACAAAGCCAGTGGACAGATGTCCGCCGCGCTCCTCGATGAGGGTGAGCAGATCGCGCTTGATCCGGTCACGGTGTGCATCCTCCGCCAGATCAAAATACAGCGTCAGAACGTGTGCAGTCTGCGTGCGCACGGCAAGCCTTCCGTTGGGCGTGATGTATTCTCGGCGGTATGCGCGGACAATGCGCTTATAGAGCTGGTTAAGCTCCGCCGCCTCCCTTTCATAGCCCAGCACCTCCGCCGTTTTCTGTGTAAGGCGAGTGGAATAGGCATAAAATGCGGTGGCAATGAGCGCCTTGTCGGTAGCGCCCACATAGCTGCCCTCATAGGCATCCAGCGCTAGCCAGTCGCCGAAATGTTTGCCGCTATCCCACAGATAATCGTTGGACTGCGAAGCAATGAACTCCAGCCAGCGGCGCATACTCGGATACTGGCGCTCCAGAATGCGCTTGTCACCATAGCACTGATACAGCGTCCACGGAACGATGGTGGCAGCGTCGCCCCATGCCGCCGAGCCGTAGTTCTGTTGGATATTGGCAAATACTCTGGGAACAACGTGCGGAATGCTGCCGACGCGGCTCTGATCCAGCGCCAGATCGCCCAGCCACTTGGTCAGCACCATGTGCGAATCCATGTTGATGCAGGCGGTGCGTGCAAATACCTGGCAGTCGCCCGTCCAGCCCAGACGCTCGTCTCTCTGCGGGCAGTCGGTGGGCACGTCTACAAAGTTGCCGCGCTGACCCCACTGAATGTTGCCAAAGAGCTGATTGACGCGCTCATCCGAACACTCGAAGCCGGAGGTGATCTCCATATCCGAGCAGATGACGATGCCTTCAAAGTCCTCCTTGCGAACCGGGCAGCACCAGTTTTCCAGCTTCAGATATCTGAACCCAAAGAAGGTATGCTGCGGCTCAAAGACCTCTTCCTCGCCGCCCTTGAGGGTATAAATGATCTCGCTCTTTGCCGAGCGATAGTTGGCATTGTAGAAATTGCCGTCCTTGTCCAGCACCTCGCCGTGCTGCACGCTTACGGTGTGCCCCGCTTCGCCGCGCACCTTGAAGCGAACCCAGCCGACCATGTTCTGTCCCATATCGATCACCGTTTCGCCCTTAGGCGTGGTGATGACGGCGATTGCCTTCAAGGTCATAATGCGGCGCACCGGCTGTGAGATCTGTGCAGTAAGAATACTCTTGCTGTAGGGCAGCGCCACCGCATTCGCCCATGCGCTGTCATCAAAGCCTACGTCATTCCAGCCGGGCAGCTCCCTGCGCGCATCATAGCAGGTGCCGTTGTAGTAATCGGCATAGCGGATCGCGCCGTCCTCGTATACCTTCCAGTCCTTATCGGCGCAGACGACGGCTTCGCTGCCGTCCTCAAGTTGTGCATGAAGCTGACAGATCAAGCCCAGCTTCTGACCGTATTTTGCGCGGTTGTTGCCGCCGCCCAGATGTCCGCGATACCAGCCGTCGGCAACGGTAGCGCAGATCACATTTTCGCCCTCGCGCAGCAGATCGCTTACATCCCACGTCTGATACTGCACTCGGTTTGAATAGCTGGTCCAGCCGGGGCTGAGCAGATCGCCGCTGACCGGCTGACCGTTGATGTACATCTGATAGATGCCCAGTGCGGATGCATACACGCGGGCACGAACGACACCGGAGGAAAGCGTAAACGAGCGCCGGAACATGGGCACGGGCTGCATCTGCTTGAAATCGCCCGCATTGGGCTGCGTGATCCAGCCGCCCTCAAATCCGGCAGATACGATCAGACCGGTTTCCCACCATGCCTTTTCGCTGAAGCCGCTGTCGCGTCCCTTCTGATCCCATGCGCGAACCTGCCAGAAATAGCGGGTGCGTGCCCTGAGCGCCGGTCCTTCATAGGCAACCAGCACGCTGTTTCGGGAGTTCACCTTTCCGCTGTCCCAATAAGGCTTGTCATCGTCTTCACGAAATACCTGTATGCGGTAAGCGCTCTGCACAACGCTTTCCTTAGAGCTCATCTGCCAGCTCAGGCGCGGTTTTCTCTCGTCCAAACCCAGCGGGTTGACCCGCCCTTCACACGTCAGATTCTGTACATGAAACACAATTTGTCTCCTGCCTTTCAAGCTGCATTTTTATCGGTCGTAATATTCTCCCAAGCGACTTCTCCTTGAGGGGCAATGCTGTTCATTTAAGGATGGAACACTATCCAAAGGTCTCCATCTTAGAGGGAGGGAGCCTGCGCTTAAATCGATGCCATCGTTCCTCAAAGAAAGCCTTTTGTATTTTATTCCATCTCATTGAGAATTTCCAGCATCTCCTGCACCATATCCTCATCGTTCATACGGAATTTGATGACCACGCGGCGCGATGCAGACATATTGACTTTTCCGTTGGCATAGAGGATCGGTTCGCTGTAGGAGCGTCCGTTAGTGCTGACCACTTCCTCCAGCTTTGCCTTCTCTGCGGCGGTGATGCCATCGAATTCATCGCTCATGATGTATTCCAGCACGCTCAGCGCACGATCCTGCGACAACTGTGCGTTGGTGATAAAGCTGCCCGACGTATCGGTATGACCCTCGATAATGATCTGACTGACGTATTTGGAGTAGTCATCCGACATCAGCACGCGCAAATAGTTGGGCAGGAAGCTGTTTAAAAATTCCTTGCCGGTATTGCTCAGGCGTGCGCTGCCGGTGGAAAACATCATTTCGCTGTCGAATACGATCGCGCCCGAATCGTCCACCTTGGCGCCGGTGATGTTGGATGCCTTGAGCGCCACCAGCAAATCCTCTACGATCTCGGTACGAACGCCCACCAGCTTATCAAGCTTTGCCTGCTGTGCATCAAGCAGCGCCTGCTGCTGCTGCTGAGAGAGCAATGCGGCGTTGAGACTGATCTGTGCATCTTCCAGCTCCTGCTGCTGCGCGCTCAGCTGCATCTGCAAAAGTGCCAGCTTCTCCTCCTGCGACAAAAGCTCGGTCTGCTGAATATTGAGCTGTGCGGTCTGCGCGGCAAGCTGTGCTTCCTGATCGGTCAAAATGATAAGCTGAGCCTTGAGCTGCTCCTCCTGCTCGGCAAGCTGTGCGCTCTGCAGGGCAAGCTGCGCTTCCTTTTCCTTGAGCTCTGCCTGAGAGAGCGTGAGCTGGATCTGCTGCTCATCAAGCATACCGCTTTGCAGCAGTATCTGAGCCGTCTTTTCCTCCAGCATTTCAAAATATTGATAGATGCTGTAGAACATAATCAATACGAATACCAGCATCATGGCGCTCATCAGATCGGAGAAGCAGATCCAGAAGCTGCCATCTCCGTGCGACGCTCTGTTCTTCCCCTTTCGTCCGTAACGCATTACATTCTTCCTCCGTCCTGAATATCACTCTGTGCATTGGCAGCGCTTTCAAGCATCGAACTGATCTGCTGCATATACGCAATGAGCTGATCCATCTCCTCTGCATACTGTGCTGCCGCTTCGCCCATGACCTGCGGCACATTCTTCATGCCTTCACCGATGGAATCGATCACCTGTTTCATCTTGTCGACGCTCTCGGTCAGGTTGGCATCAAACATACCGTATGCCTGCTGAAGATCGGTATGCACGCTGCGAGTGAAGGTTTCGTGGGAAGCGATCAGTGCTCGTCCGTTTTCCTTCATGCTCTCTCCACTTGCGCGCAGGTCCTCGCTCGCCTTCTCAAGGGCAGCGGCAGACTGGTTGCTCTTTTCCACATAGGTGTTCGTGAAGGTATCCATGCGCTTGTGGAAGGTGCTGATTTCGCGCATGAAGTCCTCCTGCATCTGGCGGATCTGGGAGATATAGTTCATCTGCTGGCGCGCCACATTTTCCATGCCGCGCACGCTGCCGGTCACGCTTTCAAAGCCGCTTTCGATCTGCTGCTGTGCCGCACCCAGCTTGGCAAGATAGTTTTCAAAGCGGGTGATGATGGTCTGCGACATCTGCTGGATCTCAACGACGTCGCGCGAAACACGATTCATGCCCTCGATGGCGGTGCGCACGGTCTCCTGCGTTTCACGATGCCAGCGGCAGGTCTCCTCGATGGAGGAGGCGAGATTGCGGAACTGACCATTGAGCGACTCGTTCATACGGGCAACAAAGTTATTTACGATCAGCTCAACGCCCCGGATCTGCTCACGGGTAGAGGCGGTAATAAAGCGATCCATGCTCTGTGCCACCGGCGTGAGCGATGCTTCGATCGCGCGGGTCAGCTTCTCGGGCAGGCGTCCGGTCAGCTCCTCGGCGATCGCCTGCAGCTGCGCAGTCTGCTCCTGCTGATAGATGGTGATCTGGGTCATGGGGTCTACGGTGATAACGTGCGCTTCGGTGCGCATGGCATCCTGAAACGCCACCAGCGCATGACGAGTGCTGTTCTGTGCCCATCTCTGAAGCACCTGGAAGGCAAGCGATGCAATAACGCCCACGATGGAGGTGGTGAATGCGTACTTCATGCCCTGAAGCAGATCAGTAATGAACACCATCATCATGTCGGCATTGCCCATATCGATATCGCTCAAGCCTATGACAATGCCCAGCAGAGTACCCAGAAAGCCCAGCGAGACCATGATGCCCGGCACGCTGTCTGCCAACGTAGCAAAGCCCGGCTCGTAGATGGCGGTATCCTCGTTGATATAATCATCCAGCGGAGAGGCATTATGATACTCATCGTTGGCGAACAGGCGGCTGTTGAGATAGGCATTCCAGTGCGCCGAAAGCGGACTGCGCTTGCCCAGAAAGCTCTTGTCCTGCCAGATATCGCGCTCCTGACTGCGGCGCAGCTTGCGGGCAGCCTTTCTCAGGCAGTTGCGCGAGCGCACTACCGGCATGATGCACTTGGTAAGTGCCACGCAGAAGATCACAATGATGATGAGATATACGGAAAACTCCATAAGATTGCTGATAATGGTCTGTCCAAATTCTGCCCAAAACTTTTCCAAAACTGCATCCTCCCTTTCAGTGCGCACATTCATACCGTTAGACGAATCACATATTCGCCCGGTTCAATCTATCTCATTATAACATCCCCATACGCTTCGCGCAAGGTCACCTCTTTTCAAAATAATTCCTTCACCAAAAAGCTCCCTCGATTTCAAAAAATGCAGGAAGCAATGTGCTTCCTGCAAAAAGATAGACATATTCGCGCTTAGTACGCTGCCGAAATCTGTGCAACTACAGACTCATAAGCAGCATTCAGACAGTCCATATACAGCTCGATCTCCGCTTCGGAAATCCACTCTCCGAGCAGGGCAGCAAAATACTCGTCGAACGCGGTTTCGGAAACCTCTTCCTTCAGATCATCGCAGACCGATTCATACGCCACCGGACCGGAGGGCACATCGTTTTCATAGCGGATGATATGCAGACCGTAGGAGCTGCGCACCGGCTGACTGATATCGCCCGGCTTTTCGAGCGCCATCGCGGCATCGCGGAAGGAGATGACCCACTGCGCGGAGTCGGCATAGACATAATAGCCATCGGTCTTGTAAGGCTCATAGGTCATGCCCGGATCCTCGCCATACTGCTCCATCAGATCAATGAAATCCTCGCCTGCTTCGAGCTTGTCCATGATCTCCTCGATGGTCGGCTCGATGGTCGCATAGATCTCATCCATTTCCTGCTCGATCTCGGCTTTGCGGGCATTAAGCGCTTCCGTATCGGCATCTTCACCTTCCAGAGAGATGGTGATCTCCTCCAACTCGCTCTCCAGCTCATACATACGGTTTTCGTCCTCTTCGGAGAGCAGCACCAGAATGTGCTTGACCGCACGCAGACCCTCGGGCACATACATCACGCGCTCGCCATAGCCGGTCATGATCTCGTAATATCCGGGATCCTCTTCCACCAACTGCTTGTCCTGCGCCACCAGCTCGTCATAGTAAGCGCGGATATCATCATCGCTTACTTCCACTTCGTCCTGATAGTACTCCATTACTGCCAGTATACGCGCCTGATCGTAGTAATACTGTTCAAAATATTCCAGATCATAGCCATCCTCATGGAGCATGGCGCGCGCAGCTTCCAAAACCTCTTCCTCGGTCATGTCATCATCATCGACATATACCTTGTATCCGATCGCCGCTTCCTCATACGTTGCAGCAGCTTCTTCCTTGATCTGATCCATATCCAGCGTTTCAGCCAGACCCAGCGCATCAAACTGCTGGCGGATCAGTTCCAGCTCCACATAGTAATTGGCAATGTCGTACTTGAGTTCATTGATATCCTCTGCACTGTAGCCATAGTAGAAATAGATCATCGCGTAGTATTCAAAATCGGCATAGGCATCATCCGCAGGAACCTCCACGCCATTAACTACTGCCAGCAGGGAAAGATCCTGATTCGATTCGCCGGAAACAGTTTCATCCGTAGGTTCAGCGGTCGGATTGGCGGCTGCTTCAGCAGTCGGATCGACAGCCGCTTCAGCGGTCGGCTCAGCAGTCGGACCGTCGGTCTGAAGCGACTGGTTGTCGGATGCGGAAAGGGTCACGGCAAGTACAATGCCGACTGCCGCCAGCAGTACCACCAGCAGTATAGCAAGCGTACGATGTTTGGCATTCATGTTGGTCAATCCTCCATTTTCTCATATTCGCATCTATTATATCATACTATATGGGTATTCGGTGAGGGGTAATTTCAAACAATTCATGAACGATCTGTGAGAAAAGCTCGTCCTCCGCCATAAAATGGAAAAAACGCTGCTTACGATTTCGGCGAATTTCACGGCATTTCAGCCTGCCGCATCAGTCGTTTATGCCAATATTCTAAAAAAATGCCGCTTCACTCTTCCACATATGAAAGATATGTGGTACAATGGGACAAGATATAAATTTAGTGCTGTCCAAGCATGAAAGGAGCGACAAGCCATGTACGAGAACAGCCGGTTTTTGACCATTCATGGTTTGTCCATCCATTACAGAGTCGTCGAACCGGAGGGCGCGCTCAAGCACCGCGTGCTGCTGGTCGCCTCTCCCGGGCAGTCCACAAACAGCTATCGGGGCATCCTGAACGAACTGACCACCGCGGGCTGCAAATGCGTGCTGTGCGATCTGCCCGGCTTCGGGCTGAGCGACTGCCGCGACGACGCGCCGCAGGATCATGACACCCGTGCCCAGTTCTTATGGGGGATTTTGGATACCGTCGATCTTCAAAGCGGCAAGCAGCTCAACTGCTGGCATCTGATCGCGCACGGCTCGGCGTGCGGGACCATCGCTGCCATGGCAATCCTTCAGCCGCACAGCGTATCCTCTATGCTGATGATCGCGCCCATGCTCTATCCGCCGCTGCCCGCATTTGTCATGAATCTGGCAAAAAAGCCTTTTTCCGGAAAGCTGATCTCCGCATGGATGAAGCGCTACATCACCAATGCAAAGCGCTTTAAAAAACTCGCCTGCAAATTATACGGAAAACAACTCAAGGAACGCACTCTTTCACACCTGCGCTCCGGTCTGCTGCCGCTGATCGATCATGAGGAGATGATCCGCAAGCTGCTTACCGACGGCTTCACGGTGGATTCTCAAAAGCTCAACGATCTGTATATATCCACCATGGTGCTCTGGGGCGGACGTGATCCCCTGTTGGGAGACCGCATTCCCGCGCAGCTTCGCGTAGACTTGGCACAGGCGGAATATCACACGCTGCCCTCCGGTCACTATCCCCATGAGACCTCGAGCCGTGCCGTATGCGATTTCCTGCGCGGCTGGATCAAAGAGGTATGGCAGTAAAAATAAAATATCAGTGCCCGAAGGCTTTATTTATTCCAAATCCTTCGGGCACTTTTTATCATGATTTTTCAGATAGTCCCTGTTAAAAATTTGAAGTTCCTCTCAATTGTTCAGAAATAATTGTTCAGAATACACCTGCACCGCGATCTGCCTACAGCATTGCCGCACCGTTGATGACCAGCCTGAATTTCATTCCGAAATACTCGGCGGCTCTGCGGCAGAGCATCATGCGGGTGAGGAATATCTCAAAATAATCCATCACGGCGCAATGCTCGGTATCAATGGACAGGGTCAGAGAGATGATCTTCTTTTCCACATCCATCTCCAGCACCGACTTTTCAACGGCATAATTCACGCGGTCATGGATATCCCACTTGAGCTGACTCTCCTTAGGGCGAACGCGGCTGCGGCGAACGTCGCACTTATCGGCAAGGATCAGCGCAGCGGCAACCTCGTTGATGGGCGAGCTGGTACCCTCGTCGTGATTGCCGATGGCGCAGATCACCGTGGCGATCTCGTCGGCGCTCATGCCCAGCTTGTCCAGAATTCTAAAGCTCATGATCGCACCGCTTTGCGCGTGGTCATGGCGGTTGATGACATTGCCGATGTCGTGCATAAAGCCGGCAATGCGCGCCAGCTCCACCGTGCGCTCGGGATATCCCAGACGCTCTAGTATACTCGCCGCCTGCTGCGCAGTCTTTTCGACGTGCGCAAACGAATGCTCGGTATATCCGATCGCACTGAGCGACTCATCCGCCTTGCAGATGTAGGTGCGAATCTCCTCATTTTTTCTGATCATCTCATACGTCAGAATCATTTTCATCACTCTCCTTATACTTTTTTATTATACCACGCACGCGCGCACTTGTCACACGAAAAATCAATTTCTACAGTGTCTCATTTCAGATAAATCGGAGGTGGCACGGCTGAGGTCGGCGCAGCCGACGAACAAGAGCAAATTAAAAATTTGCCGAGTGTATGACGGAGGGAGCCTTTGAAATGCTGTCCTCACACATCCCAAAATAAAGAACCGGCTGTCTCCGATTTTCTCGGAAACAGCCGATTTTTTGATCTTTTTCTCTGAATCTTAGATCAGGCGGTACTTGCGCTTGCTCTCCTTGTAGAGCATGGTAAAGTCGTTGCCGCCCTCGATCTTGCTGGCATATTCATGAGCATTGAGTTCGCCCTGAGCCAGCTCGATCACGCTGATGGCGAGGTTGGAGCAGTGGTCAGCCACGCGCTCATAATTAGTAAGCAGGTCGTTGAAGATAAAGCCGATATCGATGGTGCACTTGCCTGCCTGCAGGCGCTCGATGTGACGCAGCTTGATATCTCGGATCAGTTCGTCGATGACCTCTTCCAGAGGCTCTACGCACTTTGCCAGCGGCACATCGCCCAGCTGGAAGGCACGAACGGTGATATCGATAATCTCGCGCACCGCATCGGTGAGAACCTTGAGTTCTGCATTGGCGTCCTCGGAGAAGCTGATATTCTTTTTGCTCATCTCCTGAGCGATCTCCATAACATTGACCGCATGGTCGCTGATTCGCTCCAGATCGCCGATGCCGTGCAGGATCTTACTGGTTTCGCGGCTCTCGCTCGCGGTCAGGTTGTTTGCAGACAGCTTGACCAGGAAGGTGCCCAGCTTATCCTCGTAGACGTCAACCTTGCTCTCGCCCTCAACGATCTTCTGAGCGCCTTCGGCGGTGTAGTTATCAAGCAGCGCAATGGCATCGATCAGCGTGCGGCTGGCAAGGTCGGACATCTCGCCCGTCAGCTCCTTACAACGGCTGATCGCGAATGCAGAGGCGGTCAGCAGACGCTCGTCGATCATGACCGGCTCTTCCTTAATTTCATTCTTGCTGTCGCGGATGGTCCAGCAGGCGAGCTTCTCAAGCATATTGGAGAAGGGCAGCAGTATGATCGTAGAAGAGATGTTGAAGATGGAATGGACAACTGCGATCTGCGCCGCACCGATCGCCTGATCGAAGAACGCCATGCCGATAATATATCTGCCGATAAAGTACAGACCCATGAAGATAAGAGTACCGATAAGATTGAAATACAGGTGAACCATTGCGGTACGGCGTGCGTTCTTGTTGGCACCGATACAGGAGATCAGCGCGGTAACGCAGGTACCGATGTTCTGACCCATGATGATCGGGATCGCAGCGCCGTAGGAAACGGGGCTGGTCAGCGCCAGCATCTGCAGAATACCGATGGAAGCCGCCGAGCTCTGGATGACACCGGTCAGCACAGCGCCGGTCAGCACGCCCAAGATCGGGTTTTCAAACATGGTCAGTATCTTCTGGAAGGAGGGATCGTTTGCCAAAGGATCCATTGCATCGCCCATAGCGCTCATGCCGTACATCATGACGACGAAGCCCAGGAAGATGCCGCCGGTGGTCTTTTTCTTCTCATCCTTGGCAAACATGACCATTGCTGCGCCGATGATACCCAGAATCGGAGAAAACGATTCCGGCTTGAGCAGGCTTACGAAGATGTTGCTGGTCTCAAGACCCGCAAGGCTGAGGATCCATGCGGTGACGGTGGTACCGATATTGGAACCCATGATGATCGGAACCGCCTGCCCCAGCTTCATAACGCCCGAGTTTACGAAGCCGACCAGCGTAACGGTGACTGCGGAGGAGGACTGAATGATCGCCGTAACAACTGCGCCCAGCGCAACCGCCTTGAGGCGATTGCTGGTCAGCTTTTCCAGCATCGATTCGAGCTTGCCGCTGGAGAGGCGCTCCAGTGCGTCGCCCATGTGGCTCATGCCGAACAAGAACATTGCCAATCCGCCCATCATGGCCAGGAAATTGAAAATGGTGAAGGTCTCCATTCTTCTTACACTCCTTTGTGTTTTTTTACCTTCTCTCTATGCTATACGTCTTATATCATACCATATTTACGAATCTTCGCAACAGTGTTTTGTAAGAAGTTTGTGAGAAAACTTCTTACAATTTTGTCCGAAAGCAGATCAATTTTCAAACGCACCCGTTTTGCCCGGCGGCATAGTATACAGTGCGGGGCAAAAGAAGCCCCTTCAAGAGAAACAAGGAGGTATGGATATGTCGTTTTTCAGCTACAAGAATGGCAACTCCGAATTGACTCCCGGCTGCATCACCGGCAATCCCTGTCAGGGTCTGAACGAAAGGATCTGTATTCAGGTTAAAAATGTTTTATTAGGCGGGTCATATAGTAAAATTAGTTATGCACTTTTTTCAGTTCCAACTGAGAAAACACCACTCCCTTGTGTTATCTGTCGCAGTCCTTTACCATATCATACAGAAACGGCATCGCGATGCTGATGGACATCGGGGTGGAAAAATCAATATGTAGGAGTTATCAATAAATTCTCTGAATACACTCAAAAAAATTCTAAACATTCGGGGATATATGTATTCATACATTTAGAACAGAATTATGAAGTTGAAATCAAATTTATACGTAATGCAATCTATGCATTATACCTTTCTAAAAAAATAATTGCATCACTCACTTATATGGCATCTAATTAATAGATACGGTTAATGAGGTATGATGCCTTGTGAAAAAAACATTGACTTCGTAGTGATCTAATAAATAATCAGCAAATCTCTTCGAAAATACTAATTATTAAAGGAATGAATATGATGAATTTTTGTCTAAGAGCAGAAATAGAAAAAAGATTGCCAACCAATGATAATTTCACCATCTCATTAATTTTAGCCTGCTGCGATTATTGCACCAAAGTACGAGAGGAAAAAGAGATCGATAAATATACCAAATTATTTATCGAACCGATTTGTATATCATT
>CAZYQB010000018.1:0-14443 GCA_964649595.1 uncultured Oscillospiraceae bacterium
AGGATTCGCTGTATACAAAAGGACTGCCGGATGTTGATCTGCTGATTCGCACCAGCGGCGAAATGCGCATATCCAATTTTCTGCCCTACCAGATCGCGTATGCGGAATTTGTGGTGGTGGATACGCTCTGGCCCGATTTCGACAAGAAAGAGCTGCATAAGGCGATTGCCGAGTTCCAGAAGCGTGATCGTCGTTTCGGCGGCGTAAAGACGGATAAAAAGGCGTAAAAGCGGCATGATCGCCGAACAGGGCGTGAGTATAGATGGATGGCGGATTGGCAAGGAGGAAAACGGATCGATGAAGCGCTTTACAACCGGAATGGTTTTGAGTATATTGGTGATTGTTTTTTGGTGCGTGCAGGGAACGCCGTTGAGAATCGCGTTGATGGTGCTGACCTGCATGGGCGTATGGGAAATGTATGATGCACTTGCGGCAAAGGGCATGAAGCCTGCCCGCTGGGTGGGAATGCTCTATTCGCTGCTAGCAATGCCGGTATATCTGGTCGCAGATTCGGTCATGCTGGCTCCGCTGACTACGGTATGCTGCGTGATGGGTCTGGCAGCAGTGCTGTTTAGAGGCGAGATCGACTTTGATGCCGCAGTGGCAACGCTTTTTCCAATCTTTTACCCGGGACTTATGTTTGCCATGATCTATCCGCTTCAGGATCTTTCCACGCCGATCTTGTCCTCGCTTGCGATCGGTCTGACCTTCGTTGTGCCTGCCATGGCGGACATGGCGGCATACTTTGTCGGTTCGCGCTGGGGAAAGCACAAGATGGCTCCCAAACTTAGCCCTAAAAAGACGATGGAAGGCGGTCTTGCCGGTCTGCTCGGCGCGCTGCTGACCACGCTGGTGATGGCGGGTATATACAAGCTGGTGGGAATGTGGTACACGCCCTTTAAGCCGTATGTTGGAAGCCTGCCCGCGATATGGTCGTTTATTCCGCTGGGACTGGTGTCGGGCGTAGCTTCCATTCTGGGCGATCTGTCCGCTTCGATGGTAAAGCGCTATTGCGGTATCAAGGATTTCGGCACTCTGCTGCCCGGACATGGCGGCATTATGGATCGAATGGACAGCGTGCTGTTTAACGGTGTGGTCGTCTATACTTTCTTTTTGACGATCATGGGCGCGGCAGTCTGAAAATAAATATACAGTAGAGGTATGGAAAAATGAGAACGATCGCCATTTTGGGCGCTACCGGCTCCATCGGGCGTCAGACGCTCGATGTAGTTCGCAGCGCAGGGGAAAAATTTCATATCAAAGCGATGACAGCGCACGCAAATGCCGATGCGCTGTTTGCATTGGTTAGAGAGTTCAGACCCGAGATTGCCGGTTTGTATGTGGAGCCGGAGCATATTCCCGAGGATCTGAGGGATGTTGAGTGGTTTTTCGGCGAGAATTTCCTCACCCGTGTGCTGGAGGCAGCTCAGGCAGATGACGTGCTTTCTGCCGTGGTGGGCATCGCCGGTCTTCCTGCGGCACTCAAGGCGCTGGAGACGAGTGAAAGATTGCTGCTTGCCAATAAGGAATCGCTGGTTACGGGCGGTCATTTGGTGATGGAAAAGGCGCGCGCACTGGGAAAGATGATCCTGCCGGTGGACAGCGAGCATTCGGCGATCTTTCAGTGCCTGCAGGGCGCTGCAGACAATCCGGTGGATCGTCTGTGGCTGACCGCGTCAGGCGGACCATTTAGAACGTGGAACAAAGCGCGTGTGTACAACGCCAAAGTGTCGGATGCGCTGGGTCATCCCACATGGAAGATGGGTGCAAAGATCACGGTGGATTGTGCATCCATGATGAACAAGGGTCTGGAAGTGATCGAAGCGCATCACCTGTTTGATATGCCGCTGGAGAAGATCAGCGTGGTGGTGCATCCGCAGAGCATCATTCATTCCATGGTGGAATTTGAGGACGGCGCGGTGCTGGCGCAGCTGGGGCTGCCGGATATGCGCGTGCCCATCGGCTATGCAATGGGCTATCCGGATCGCGTGCCGTTCGGCGGAGAACGTCTGAGTCTGGCAAAACTGGGCACACTTACCTTTGAGGAGCCGGACACCGAGCGCTTCCCCTGCCTGAAGATGGCATATGAGGCGCAGAGAATGGGCGGTGTGATGCCGGTTGCGCTCAACGGCGGCAATGAAGCGGCGGTTGCGGCATTCCTTGCCGGAAAGATTCCGTTTGGCGGTATCGCCGAGATCAACCGGCAGGTGCTTGAAGCAACGGTATATGCGCCCGTCACCTGTGCAGCGGACGTATATGAAGCGGATCGTGCGGCGCGTGCGGCGGCGCAGCGTGTGATCGATCAGCTGTAAGAAATCTATCGGTTTTCTGGAGGAAACTTGGACATGACAACGGTTTGGTATGTATTCTTGTCGATCATGCTGCTGGGTGTGGTCGTGATGCTTCACGAACTGGGACATTTCGCGGTGGGGCGGCTGTGCGGCTTCGGCATTGAGGAATTTTCCATCGGATTCGGGCCAAAACTGCTGGGGTGGCGCAGAAAAGAGATCGACTATTCGCTGCGCGCTCTGCCCATCGGCGGCTATGTGCGCTTTACCGGCGAGGATGAGGATAACGATCAGGAAAACGCCTTCAACAATCAGCCGGTGTGGAAGCGCTTTCTGGTCACTGTTGCCGGTGCGGTGATGAACTTTGTGCTGGCATTTGCGGCGATTTTGATGCTGTATACGTTTTACGGCTACATTCATACTGCGCTGCCGCAGATCAGCAGCGTGGAGGAAGCATCCCCGGCGCAGCAGGTCGGACTGCAGGCGGGCGACAGGATTATCTCGGTGGACGGCGTGGAGATTTCCTACGACGAGCAGGGCTACAACACGATGTATGAGATGTTCTCTGCGCGTCAGGATGCACAGCCCATTGCAATCGGCATCCGACGCGGCGCAGAGCAGTTCGTCGTAAGCGTTTCCAAGGTGCAGAGTGCGGATGGACAGTGGATGCTGGGTGTGCGGCTGGGCGCATCGCAGCGCATTGGATTTGGTACGGCACTTCAGGCAAGCTGCCAGACCTTTAAAAATATGAGTACCATGATGATCGACGTGCTGCGCAATCTGGTATTCAAGGGTGAAGGTGCCGATCAGGTTTCGGGCGCGGTAGGCATCGTCAGTCAGATGAGTGGGTATATCCAGCAGGGATTTGACATGGTGCTTAATATGATGGCGGTTATTTCGATGAATTTAGGTATTATGAATCTGCTGCCGCTGCCCGCACTTGACGGTGGACGACTGGTGTTTCTCCTCATTGAAGGCATCCGCAGAAAGCCTATTTCGCGCGATAAGGAAGGCATGGTGCACTTCATCGGCATGGTGTGTCTGTTCATTCTCATGGGCGTGCTGGTATACAGCGATGTGATGAAGATCATTCAGGGGTAAAACAACGAAGTGTATTGTTAGATTAGGTTTCCTCTCAAGGGAAAGCCCTTTGGATCCGTTTTATACAATACATAAGGAGGCGTACAAATGACCAAGCAGGTAAAGGCAGGAAATGTACTCATCGGCGGCGGCGCACCGATCTCGGTGCAGTCGATGACCAATACGGATACTCGTGATTTTGCTGCGACCAGTGCCCAGATCGCACGTTTGGCGAAGGCAGGCTGTGACATCGTGCGCATTTCGGTGTATGATAATGCGTGTGCCGACAATGTGCGTGCGCTGGTGGATGCAAGCAGTGTTCCGCTGGTTGCGGACATTCATTTCGATCATCGTCTTGCCATTCGTTCGGTAGAAAATGGCATCTCCAAGCTCAGGATCAATCCCGGCAACATCGGCGGCGAGGCAAATGTACGAACGCTTGCCGATTGCCTCAAGACACATAAAATTCCGGTGCGGATCGGCGTAAACTCCGGCTCCATCGAGAAGGACATTCTGGCAAAGTATGGCGGCGTAACGGCGGAGGGCATGGTGGAGAGTGCGCTCAGCCACGCAAAAATGCTTGAAAAGTGCGGATTTGACGATATCGTGCTGTCAATGAAGGCTTCCGATGTGCGCCGCACGATCGAAGCATATCGTCTGGCGAGTAAGGTCTGCGACTATCCGCTGCACGTTGGCGTGACCGAAGCCGGTACGCCCGGCATGGGCAACGTAAAGTCTGCCATCGGCATCGGCGCCCTTCTGTATGACGGCATCGGAGATACCATTCGCGTGTCTCTGACCGGCGATCCCGAGCCCGAAGCGGCGGCAGGCATCGAGATTCTCAGAGCACTGGAGCTTAGAAGCGGCGTAAACGTGATTTCCTGCCCGACCTGCGGACGCACCTGCATTGATGTTTCGGGTATCGCTCAGCGCGTGCAGCAGGCCACTGCGCACGTTAAGAAGGATCTGACCGTTGCAGTCATGGGCTGCGTGGTCAACGGCCCCGGTGAGGCGCGTGAGGCCGATATCGGCATGGCAGGCGGCAGAAACGGCGGTATGCTCTTTAGAAAAGGTCAGCCGGGTCAGACCGTGCGCGGCAATCTGGAAGAGATCTTCCTCGAAGAAGTTCTGAAGCTGTGCGGGGAATAAGCAAATGACGGGCGAAGAAATGGTTCTTCAGTATATAAAAGCAAAGGGGCTGGAGGAATCGACAGCCCCTTTTGAAGTCGAATCGTTTGGCGACTCGGCGGAAATGAGTGTGCGTCTGCTCGAACTCATTCTTGCGGGAAAAAAGCGTGCGACCTGCTGGGTCTGTCTGGACGAGACGCCGCCTCTGCCGGGAGTGCTGAGCGCAGTCACTGATCGGGCGGGCAATGCGGGGGCGGTGCTTGAAACCGTCCGGGCACAGGTCATGCGCTTTTGCGATATGACATGGGCACTGGCGAGACTCGAGGGAGAGAACGACTGCTTTGCAGATTGGCACAGGGAGCACATCCGTTTTTTCTCGCAGGAAGGACAACGTGCGGGTTATGTGTTTTCGGAGAAGATGTCGATTATCTTTGAAGAGTTTAAAGTAGTCTGGCCGGAGGAATATGCGGATGAAATCTAAAATGTGGAATTGTATCCGGCGATACCGGAGAATAATCGCTGCGATGATGCTGCTGGGCGTGTTTTTCTGGTGGAATAATTCCGCATTGACAGTATCGAATGTGACCATAGAATCACCGGTTGAGCAGGAGATTCGCATCCTGCACCTGAGTGATCTGCATGGTGCGTGGTTCGGCATGGAGCAGAGCAGACTGGTGCAGGCGGCAAAAAGACTGAACCCCGATGTGATCGTCATCACCGGCGACATGATTGATACGATTCATGACAGCGAAGCGGCGTTTTCACTGATCGGTCAGATGGCAGCGCTTGCGCCGACCTACTGCGTAACAGGCAATCATGAGGAGCTGGTGCGCCGCAGTGGTTCGGGAGAATACGAAAAGCTGCTTGAGGTGATCGAGGAAACCGAAAATGCATATCTGCTGCGCGGAGAGACAGTGCAGCTTTTTGAAGGAATTACGCTGACCGGCGCGGATGATATCCCGTTTGCAGGCGGCATGGCAGCATATGAAGGATACATTGCTCAGATCGCCGAAGAAAAGGGAACGGTGTTTTCTGTTCTGCTGGCGCATCGCCCCGAAATGGTGCAGTATTATGCGGCGGCGGGATTTGATCTGACGCTTTCGGGTCATGCGCACGGCGGACAGATCCGTCTGCCGTTGGTGGGCGGTCTGTTTGCACCCGGTCAGGGCGTATTGCCCGAGTATGATGGCGGATTGTATGCGCTTGACGGCAGCGGGCAGATGTATGTCAGCCGCGGATTGGGGAACAGCGTGTTTCCGTTTAGAGTGTTCAATCAGCCGGAGATCGCGGTGATTGATATTGTGCCGGAAGAATGAGCAGGAAAGGAAAACTTTTTCAAATATTTTGCTGGTTAGGCTGATGATAATACCAAGGAGGAATGCGTATGGAAGAAATGTGGAAATCGGCGCTGAAGGATAAAATTTCACACCTGATCGATCATATCACCTTTGAAAAGGCGCAGGTCAGCCGGATGGGCGACAGGATGCGCGTGTTCCTCAACGCGGACAGGTTGTTCAATGAAGTAGAGTTCAGAATGGTCAAGCGTGCTTTTTCGGGAATGTTTCCCACCATTCAGCTGGAGGTGCGCATGAGCTATCCTGCGCTTGCAGATGACGTAAGGGCGGATATTGAAGCATACAGAGGTTTTTTGACCGATATCATCTGCAAAAATTCGCCCGGTATACGCCCGGCGCTCAACAATGCGCGGTGGTCGCTGGAGAACGATGTGCTGACACTGTATCTCAAGGACGATATCAGCGCGCTTTTGATGCGTCAGAAGGGCATTGAAAAGCAGATGGCGGATGTGTTCAAGGATGTATTGTGTATGAAGTGCGCGGTTCATGTGGCGGTCAGCGGCGACGAGCGCGCGCGCATTGCGGAGATCGCCAAAAAGCGCGAGGAGGATGAGCGACGTTTTGCCGAAATGGCACAATCGAGCGCAACTGCCAAAAAGGATGATCTCAAGGAGCCGCCGAAGGTGCTCTACGGCAAGAGTATTCCCGATCAGCCCATTGAGATCTGCGAGTTGACCGAAGATGCAGGCAGAGTCACCCTCAAGGGCGAGGTCATGAGCTTTGAAAAGAAAAACCTCAAAAACGATACTACCATCCTCATCACATTCACCCTTACCGACTATACCGGTTCGGTCTATTGCAAGGCATTTGCTCGCGTTAAAGGCAACGATGAGGAAAAAGGCGTGCAGCAGCTCAACAACCTTACCGAAGCGCTTCAGCCGGGCGCGTGGGTCAAGGTGCGCGGAAAGTATCAGATGGACAATTTCCTGCATGAGATGACCGTTATGATCGACGATGTAATGCGTGAGGATGCGCCCAAGCGCGTGGACAAGGCGGAGAAAAAGCGAGTGGAGCTGCACTGTCATACGCAGATGTCCACCATGGACGGTTTGGCATCGGCAGGGGATCTTATAAAGCAGGCGGCGAAATGGGGACATCCTGCCATCGCCATCACCGATCACGGCGTGCTGCAGGCATTCCCCGAGGCATTCGGTGCGGCAAAGAAAAATAACATCAAGCTTATTCCCGGCTGCGAGGGCTATCTGATCGACGATGCCGCGCAGGTGGTCGAGTTGCCCGACGAGCGTCCGCTGAAGAATACTTCCTATGTTGTGCTGGACGTAGAGACCACGGGGCTCAATACCGCTACTGATATGATTATCGAGATCGGCGCGGTAAGAATCGAAAACGGCATAGAGGTTGCCGAGTTCTCGCAGCTTGTAAATCCGCAGCGTCCGATCCCCGAAAAGGTGATCGAGCTGACAGGCATCAACGACGGTATGCTGCGCGATCAGCCCACCATCGATCAGGTGATCGGAAGATTTGCTGAGTTTTGTGAAGGTGCGGTGCTGGTGGCACACAACGCATCCTTTGACATGGCATTTTTCGAGCGTGCCTTCCGCGCGGCGAACATTCCCTTTGAGCATCCCAAGCTGGACACCCTCATGCTGGTGAGAAACCTCTATCCCGAGCAGAAGTCCTTTAAACTGGGCAATATGTGCAAGTTCCTCGGCATCAATCTTTCCAAGGCACACCGCGCCGTTCACGATTCAAGGGCAACCGGAGAAATGCTCATGATCGCACTTGACAAGCTGATGACCGAGAAGGGGCTCAAGCAGCTGCAAGACCTCAACACGGTCTTTGAGGGTGACGCAGGCGGCAAGAGCTATCATATCATACTGCTGGCAAAGAACCAGACCGGCATGATAAATCTCAACCGTCTGGTCAGCGAAGGACATCTCAACTATTTCCACCGCACGCCGCGTATTCCCAGAGGACTTATCAAGCGCTACCGCGAGGGACTCATCATCGGCAGCGCGTGCGAGGCGGGCGAGTTGTTTCAGGCGATCGTTGCCAAGAAGGACAGCCGCACCATTGAGCGCATCGCCAAATTCTATGATTATCTGGAAATCCAGCCCATCGGCAATAATGAATTCATGATCCGAAACGGCGTTGCCAAGGATGAGGAGGCGCTGCGCGATTACAACCGCAAGATCGTAAAGCTGGGCGAAAAGCTGAATATCCCTGTTGTGGCAACGGGCGACGTGCACTTTAAAGACCCGAAGGATGCCATTTTTCGTGCCATCATCATGACCAGCAAGGGCTTTGAGGATGCCGATCAGCAGGCACCGCTGTACTTCCGCACCACTGAGGAAATGCTGGCAGAATTTGAATATCTGGGCAAGAAGAAGGCGATGGAGGTGGTCGTGGACAATCCGAACATGATCGCCGACAGTGTGGAAAAGGTTTCGATCTTCATAAAGCACCCCGAAGGCAAAGAGACCTTCCAACCCTTCTGGGAGGATGCCGAAAACTTCATCCGCACCGAATCGTACCGCCGCGCCAAAGAGCTTTACGGCGATCCGCTGCCCGAGATCGTAGATAAAAGACTTCAAAAGGAGCTGGGCTCGATCTGCGGCTACGGCTTCTCGACGCTTTACAACATTGCCGTCAAGCTGGTTAAAAAGTCCAATGCGGACGGCTATATCGTTGGTTCGCGCGGTTCGGTCGGCTCGTCCTTTGTGGCGCACATGACCGGCATCACCGAGGTAAACGCGCTGCCGCCGCATTATGCCTGCCAGAAGTGCCATCACGTTGAATTTGATGTGCCGCCGGAGTATACCTGCGGATTGGATCTGCCGCCCAAGAACTGCCCCGAATGTGGCACGCTCATGATGAAGGACGGCTTCAACATTCCCTTTGAAGTATTCCTCGGCTTTAAGGGCGACAAGGTTCCCGATATTGATCTGAACTTCTCCGGTGAATATCAGCCGGTGGCGCATAACTACGTCAAGGAACTCTTCGGCGTGGAAAACGTGTTCAGAGCCGGTACCATCGGCACGGTTGCGGAAAAGACGGCATACGGTTATGTGCTGAAATATTTGGAACTGCACGGCAAGACTGCTTCCAACGCCGAAAAAGAGCGCCTTGCAGCAGGCTGCGTAGGCGTCAAGCGCACCAGCGGTCAGCACCCGGCAGGCATGGTCGTCGTGCCCAAGGGCTATGAGATATATCAGTTCACTGCTATTCAGCATCCGGCGGACGATCAGACTACCGACACCATCACCACGCACTACGACTTCAACTCCATGCATGATGTACTGGTCAAGCTGGATATACTCGGTCACGATGATCCGACCATGCTTAGAAAGCTTCAGGACTTGACCGGCATCGCGCCGCAGCAAGTGCCTTTGGATGATCCCAAGGTATACAAGGATATCATGTCGCTGTTCTCCAAGCCTGATGCGCTGGGCGTCACGGCAGAGCAGATCGGATGCCCGACCGGAACGCTGGGCATCCCTGAAATGGGCACGCCGTTCGTGCGCGGTATGCTGATGGATACCAAGCCCTCCACCATGGAAGAGCTGATCCGAATTTCCGGTCTGTCGCACGGCACCGACGTATGGCTGGGCAACATTCAGGACATCGTAAAAAGTGGTACCGCCACCCTCAAGAGCGCACCCTGCACGCGAGATGACATTATGAACCAGCTCATCGAATGGGGCGTAGCCGAAAAAACATCGTTTGACATCATGGAGTATACCCGCAAGGGCAAGGCGGCAAAGGCGGGCGGTGTGTTTGCGCCCGGTCAGGAGGAAGCAATGGTGGATGCCAAGGTGCCCGATTGGTTCATCGGCGCGTGCAAGAAGATCGCGTATATGTTCCCAAAGGCGCACGCCGTAGCATATGTCACGATGGCGCTTAGAATCGCCTACTTCAAGGTGTACTATCCGCATGAGTATTACGCCTGTTACTTAAAACGCAACCTCGAAAAGTTTGACGGATCAAAGATGGTCAGCTCGCTTGAGCACATCAAGGCATGGCTCGCCGATCTGCAGGCGCTGCCCAAGCCCGAACAGGACAAGGAGGGCGACACCATCAGTATCCTCGAAACGATGGTCGAGTTGTATGCACGCGGCGTGAAGATTCTGCCGGTAGACGTATACGAATCTGCCGCAGAGGACTTCATTCTCAACGAGAAGAAGGAACTGCGCGCGCCGCTGTGTTCTCTGCCCGGGCTGGGATTAAGCGCAGCACAGAACCTCATCCGCATCCGCCAGCAGGGTTCGTTCACCTCTCAGGAGGATATGATCCGCCGCAAAGTGTCCAAATCTGTCGTCGAAATGCTTAAAAATTGCGGCGCGCTGGGTGATATGCCCGTCAGCAGTCAGGTCAGCTTGTTTGATTTCGTGGGAATGGATTAAGTGTCCTTTTTCCGTTCGCATCCGTGCATTCCGCATGGATGCGAACGGATTTTTAGATACGGGCAATATACGGCAGGAATGCAGCGCATGGGCGGAGAATTAAATAAATTAAGAACGTTTGTGCGCTTAAAATGCGGGGAGAAAAAGCATCATGGCGTGGTACATTACGGACGGAGTATTGCAGAGGGCGGATTTTGCACCGGCAGAAAACAGCATTTTGACCGATATTACGGGCGAAGGAGATGTGGTCATTCCTGAGGGCGTGACGGAGATAGACGAGTATACATTTTCGGAATGTGAAAAATTGACGAGCGTTATATTTTCGGATAGTATGTTGGGGATCGGCTGGCGGGCATTTTTCTCCTGCAGTGCGTTGAAAAGCATCCGCATACCTGTCGGAACGGTAAGGGTGGATGATGCGGCATTTGAGGTTTGTCAGCAGCTGCAGGATATCATTTTGCATATTCCGCTTTCGGTCAACGACAGCTCCGAGGTAAGCCACCGCATAGCCATACAAAAAGGGCGATTTACGGACATTGATATAGCACTAAACCATCCGCTGTTTCGTTTGGAGGATAAGCTGCTGATCTCCTCAGACGGAGTGCTGCTCTGGGCACATTCGGATGTGGAAAATGCAGTGATTTACAAAGGTGTGACCGAAATCGGCAGTTGTGCATTTCAAACCTGCAAGAAGCTGGTGAGCGTCAAGCTGCCCGAGGGCTTAACGACGATGGGAGATAAGGCGTTCTACAGGTGCAGCGAACTGAGGCGTATCAGAATTCCGAAGAGCGTAACGAGCATCGGACGAGAAGCGTTTAAGATGTGTATAAACATAGAGCAAATCGATTTGCCGCATGGCTTGAAATCAATCGGTGACGGGGCATTTGTCGGATGCAGAAGGCTGTTTGGCGTAACGGTGCCCGACAGCGTGACGAACATCGGGGGAAAGACATTTACGGCAAATGGCATAAAGCACATCACAATACCCGCCGTGCTGTGGGAACAAATGGACAACTATGCATTGCAGCGTCAGGCAGTGATTTGCTGCCCGATTTCTTTGAAACGGGTGAGCGATGATGAAATGAAATGCAAGCTGTGCATCGGTTTTGCACGGAATCAGTATAAATACTCTCAAAGACTGCGCAAAGAGTATATCGAGTGGATTCGGGAAAATTCAGTAAAGTTGGTCGGAGCAGCATTCGATTATCCGGAATTGTTTCGGCTGATGTGCGGAAAGCGGCTGATCGGTGATGCGGACGTCGATGAATTTCTGGAAGAATCGCTCAGACGGGAAAATGTAGAGTTGACTGCGATGGTTCTTAATTATAAGGCAGCATTAAAAACTGTGGCAGAATCGAACGAATGGGATCTGTAGACCTTGCCTCAAACCCGCACGGCAAAAAACTTAATTTCGTGAAATTCTGTTCATCAGGACGACATCGGGAGACTTTATCATATACATAATGAAGAAGCTGAAAGGAGGCCTCCCGAGTTGCCTGAAAATCAGTATGTGACGGTGTGCGCGGCAGATACGGCGTATCTGTACGCGCTCTCAAAGCTGGGACGCGAAATTGCCGACCAGAGAGGATATATGCTGCGAGTGATGCTCTTTGCAAAGGCGCAGTATCAGTGCGAGGAAAATGCGCGTCTGCTTGAATATGTGTTTGCGTGTGCTAAGACCATGGACGCGGAAATGAATGTATATTATACCGATCGCCCGATGGAAAAGCTGATGCGCGATCAATCGGCTTGTCTGGTGATGAATAGGGAAGAGGGACTGACCGATCAGATTCGGCGCGCAATGCCTGAAAAAAAGCTAGTGGTCATGAAATAAGGAGTGTTTTTACAATGGATAAACTCGAACGCATCTTTGAAATGCAGGAATGTTTTCAGAAGGATCTGATCGAGAGAAGAAGTCTGCACGACATTCCCATGGACAAATGGATTCAGATGCAGACGCTGGCGATGCTCTCCGAGCTTGCCGAGCTGATCGACGAAGTCAACTTCAAATGGTGGAAAAATCCCAAGCCGGTGGAGGAGGGCAAAGTCAAGGAGGAACTGGTGGATATACTGCACTTCTTTGTTAGTATGTGTCTGACCAGCGGAATGAGTGCGCAAGAGCTGTTTGACCGATACATCGAAAAGAATCAGGAAAATTTTGACCGACAGAATGGACTGTCCAAGAAGAAGGGATACGAATCTCCGAGCGCTTCGGAAAAAAAGGAGTGAGCTCGATGAGAGGATATCTGAAAAGCTTTTTTGAGGAATTTGAATATCCGATGGAGGCGAGAGAGGCACTGCTTTCGGCATATGATGCGATTGATTCAGATGAAGATGCGGCAGTATGTCTGAATACGCTTTTAAACCGGTATGAGCAGGATATAAACTGCGACTTTAAGCAGATGCTTGAGGAGATGCAGAAAGCAGCCGAAAGGGTCTCGGTTCATGCGTATATCTCAAAGCTGCTGCTGTGCGCGTGTATGTCAAAAACGCTTGGGCGATATTACCGTGCAGCCGGGCTGAATGAGGAGATATGGCGCGCGAGTATGTATGATCTAAAATATAAGCTGATCGAATGTCGTCTGGTATATGGCATTTGGGGCAGCTTTGTGTGTGCGTGGTTTGACCGATTTTTCAATATGACGCGCTTCGCGCTGGGACGGCTTCAGTTTGAATTGATTTCCTTTGGGAAAAGCTATGAAAAAGGCGGCATATGCCTGACGGAAGAAAGCACGGTCATCAACGTACACATTCCTCGCACCGGCGGCAGGCTCTGCGAATCGGAAGTCAAGAGTTCCTATGAGCAGGCAGCACGGTTCTTTAAGGAAAGATATGGCTTAAAGCAGATCGTGTTCGTATGCCATTCGTGGCTGCTGTATCCGAAAAATCTGGAGGTATTGAAGGAAAACTCAAATCTGCGCAGATTCATTTCGGATTACGATATCATCGAATGGAAAACCTATCGCGATTATTCTGAGGTATGGAGATTGTTTGACAGAAATTATACGGGCAATATCGATGCGCTGCCGCAGGATACCTCTTTGAGACGTGCCTATGCCTCATGGATCGGCAGGGGAGAGGCGACCGGTTGGGGATATGGCGTGTATGTGTATGAATTTTAAAATTTTGTTGTGTATGAATTTTAAAATTTCTATTTGACAGAACGACCATATAGAGATATAATAGCTACATATTGGCTTTGACGGAGAATAGTAGGCATTGGACGATTTCTTCAGAGAACCGCCGGTCGGTGCGAGGCGGTGAAACGGATGCCGAACTGGCTCTTGAGCTTCCCCAAATGGGCGCGCTGCCTGCGTTAGAGGGCTTCGAGAGGATCGCATTATGCGATCAATAAGAGTGGTACCGCGAAAGGTGTACGCCTTCCGTCTCTTAAAAGGAGAGGGGAAGGCGTTTTTTATTTGCACTGCACTTTTCTTATCTGCCGTCAAATCCATCAAAAAAGATTATCAAAAAGGAGATCATCCCCATGAGAGAAATTCCGCGCTATGCCCCGGAAAAGATCGAGGGCAAGTGGCAGAAGCACTGGCTTGAAAGCGGTGTACTGAATGCTTCCGACGATCATTCCATGCCCAAATTTTATCCCCTGATCGAGTTTCCGTATCCCTCTGCTCACGGTTTGCACGTTGGTCATCCGCGCTCCAACACCGCCATGGATATCATCGCCCGCAAGCGCCGCATGGAGGGCTACAATGTGCTCTTCCCGATGGGCTATGACGCATTCGGTCTGCCCACTGAGAACTTTGCCATCAAGAAGCACATTCATCCCGCCATTGTCACCAAGCGCAACATCGAGCATTTCCGTCATCAGCTGCAGAGACTGGGCTTCTCGTTCGACTATACCCGTGAGGTGCATACCACCGATCCCAAGTACTACAAGTGGACCCAGTGGATCTTCCTCAAACTGTTCGAGCACGGTCTGGCATACAAGAGCGAAATGCCCATCAACTGGTGTACCAGCTGTAAGTGCGGCTTGGCAAACGAAGAGGTTGTGGGTGGCGTGTGCGAGCGCTGCGGCAGTGAAGTCGTGCGCAAGGTCAAGAGCCAGTGGATGCTCAAGATCACCGATTACGCTCAGAAGCTGATCGATGGTTTGGAGAATGTAGATTTCATTGATCGCGTCAAGGTTCAGCAGAAGAACTGGATCGGCAGAAGCGAAGGCGCAGAGGTTGATTTCACTCTGACCTCTGGTGATAAGCTGCGCGTATAC
>CAZYQB010000019.1:0-14425 GCA_964649595.1 uncultured Oscillospiraceae bacterium
TAATTATTTCTTCTCTCGCTTCGGGGCTTTGTTTTCTCTCTCGTGCCCCGTTGATTTATATATAAACCGCACATCCGCCGATGAAACACACTGCATCTCATTTTTTCAGATTTTTTTGAAACTTGCTTACAGCACCATTGCCCCGATCATGCGGCATATCTCTGTCACGTCGGTATTACCCACAAATTCCAGCCGCACCTTGCCCAACCCGCTGAACCACAGTTCCAGCTCGCAGTCCAGATCAAACACGCCCGCCGTTTCCACCGAAAACGCCTGAATCTTGCTGTAGGGCAGAGAGGTAAAATCCTGCTTTTTGCCGGTGAAGCCCTGCACATTGACAGTAATGAGCCGCTTGTTCGTGAATACCACATAGTCTCGCACGCCCTGATAGCAGCTCATAATATTCTCGCCGCCAATCATAATGCCGCGAAGCTGCGCTTCAAACTTCCGTGCGGAAACCTCTCTGAGTTTTGCAATGGATGCATTCTGAAAATCGATCATGTTTTATTCTCCCTTCTTAATTCTTCCCATGCCTGTGCAATCCGAATAGCGAGTTCCTCTTTCTTCGTGGGATGAATCAGATCGGTTTCGCACACATCGCGCGATACCGCCATGCGCACATTTTTCATGCTTTCGGCAACATTTTTCTGCGCCTGCTGCACCATTACCCAGCCCATTTTGCTGGCAGGACGCCAGAAATCGTGAATCTGCACGATCACAAAGGGCAGCGCTTCATCCCTAAAGTCGCTTCTCCAGCGCTCGATCAATGTGCGAAGCTGAGCTTCATACAGTCTGCCCTCCGCCTCTCTGCCGTTGCTCTCGCCCTGATACCACACCACGCCGGACACCGAGAAGGGCAGCACCTGCTTGAGCGCAAATTCATACAGCGCCCCGTCCGCATTCCACCATTCCCTTCGACACGGATCGGCGTATTTGTCTGCGCCCTGCAGCGCAATACCCATTTCGTCATAAATTCCTTCGGGCATCCAACTTTCAATCACCGACCCGCCTTGATAACAGCAGATGATACCCGTTGCCGCACCGCTTTTTCTGACTCTCTCCATGCCCATGATATAACCGATGGCGCTTCTTTTTGCAGCCGTATCCTTCGTTGAGCACATCCAACCGTCCTCAGGCGAAAACGGTTCCTTCTCCACGCGCTTTGTCGAGAAAAAGCGCAGGCGGCTTTCATCCGTATAGCACTCCGGCTCAAACGCCGTTTCATGAAGCTGCACCTGCATATTGGATTGCCCTGCGCACAGATACACTTCGCCCACATGAATATCCCTGAGAATAATTTCTTCTCCGTTTGGACGCAGCGAACGCACCTTTAGTTCATATGCGCCGCCTCGCTCCATCGGCTTCAGCTGAGCAAGCCATTTGCCGTTTTCGGCACATACCTCGGCGCTTTGATTCGCAAACTCCACACAGACCATGCCCTCGCCTTCGCCGTAAACGCGAATGGGCTTGTTCGCCGCAAACACCATGTGATCGGTAAATATGGGATTGAGTATCATATCTCTTTTCTCCGTATCTCAAACATTTTTATGCTTTAGTTGTATTATATCTGCTTTTATGCCATACTGCAAGAACACTGAAATCGTTTGCCCATACTTCAGACGATTTTGGGGTGAAATACAAAAGGCTCCTGACCGGCATCAAAACCGTTCAGAAGCCTTTTTGAACCATTTAATTTTTATTTCTCCGCACTGGCATATCGTCCGATGAGATAGGGATACTCATCGCCCATATACTCCTCGCGCCAGCCAGATACGTCGGCATAGAACGTGAATTTTCCGCCCGGCTCAGTAATGCTCACGCCGGACAGATTTTCGATCACGATGTACTCTCCGGTTTGATCGCCGCTTACATCCAGCACGATCACCTGCGGCTCGACAGACAGCACCGCCTCCACCGTACCCGTGCATTTAAATATTCTTCCTGCCCAAATATCCCAGCAGCGCGTAAGCTGTGTGTAGTCCATCACCCACGCCTTTCTGGAGTATTCGTTGAGGGTAGGAATGTAATAGACTTGGAAGGAAATGATCGAATCCTTCTTCCCCTCTTGAACGGCACGCACGGTCACGGTATTGTAGCCAATGTGATCGAAGGTCGCGGCAAACGAGAAGTCTCCGTCCTCATCGATCGTTATGCTGTCGGCAACGTGCGGCGTATCTACCACGATGCTCGCTGTGGGATCAACTGTACCGCGCACGGTCATTCTGTCGAGTACCGACTTCTGGGAAGTATTGATCGCCAGCGCCAGATCGATCTCCATAGGTTCGCGATACAGCACGATATCTGCACGCGTCTCCCGATGATGCGGCGTTCTGACCAGAATCGAAATCGGATTTTCGCCCTGCGGATATACCGCCACGTTCACCGTAACCTCACCCTGTGCATTGACCAGATCGGTAACATCCATGCCGTCCATCAGCACGGTAGAACCGGGCACCACCGTAAACTCAATTTGATACTCTGCCGAAAGGATAGCACCCTGATCTTCGGAAGGACTTATGATAGTGAGAGGAGAAACTGGCACCTCCACATTAAAATACAGCACCGGCAGCAAACGTTTGCTGCCATTTTTCAACGTCTGCACAGGCGTAAGCGCAATCTGCGCAGATTCCACATCGCTTCCTGCGGTTTTAAACCATTCGCTGTCGGCAATTTCAGCTATTGCCTCGCCGCCGACTACCAAAAAGGACTGCTGCAGTTCCTCAACGTAGATCATATCGCCGTCCTCTCCGTAGAAGGTCACGACGTGTCCCGGACGACCGTCCGAAAGCGTTACTTCCTCCACCGTAGGCGTAGGCAGCGTGCCGTTCTCATACATCCGGATGTTTTCACTGGTCTGCCGCCAGTAATATATTTTATATCCCGCATAAATAAATATCGCAAGCGATACAGCCCAGAGCAGCACCCACATTCCGATATGCAGAAATTTCCGAATTCGTCCGCGCCAAAGATCGGTATCCAGACGACGGTTTGCTATGTTCAGTCCCTGATCTCTTTCATCCGGCTGACTACGCTGTGTTTTATAGGCGCTGCGTTCGATCGGATAGCCGCATTCCGAGCAGTGTTCTGAGTGATCGGCAATTTCTCGTCCGCAGTATGGACAATTCATTTTTCTTCCTCCCCTGCGCCGCATCATCATCTATTTGCATCTGATGATATCGCTCTTTTGTTTGTATATCCGTTTGGACGCGGGAAATCATCCATTTGTTCTTGCATTTCCTTTTTTTTCGAATTTAATACCATTTTTGCCGTATTTTGCACGGCTTTTGTCTATTTTAAATGCCCGCAGCCGCGATCATGCCCTGATCGATCCGATATGCCGCACCGATCTGAGCTTCCGCCAGATCGCTCATGTCGGTACAGGTGACAATGGTCTGAACACCCTCAAAACGCTTGAGCAAGTGCCTTCTTCTGCCCGGATCCAGCTCGCTCATCACATCGTCAAGCAGCAGCACGGGCCACTCGCCCATCTCCCGGTGCATGATATCCAGCTCCGCCAGCTTGAGAGACAACGCCGCCGTTCGCTGCTGTCCCTGCGAGCCGTACACGCGCACATCCATGCCGGAGAGCAGCAGTGCCACGTCATCCCGATGCGGACCGATGGTGGATGTGCCGCGGCGTATGTCGTTATCTCGAGACATTCTGAGTGCGCGCGCAATGGTGTTCCTCAGCGCCGCACCCTCTTCCTGAGAGGAGATCGAAGGCTGATAGTCAACGGTCAGCTTTTCTGCGCCGCCGGATATCTCATGATGACTTTGCTCGGCAGACCGGCTGATCTGTGCGATGAAATTTCGCCGGCGCTGCATGATGTCTGCACCGAAGCGCGCCAGCTGCATATCCCATTCATCGAGCGTATCGCGCAGAGACGGGTTTTTAAACAGTTCCCGCAGCAGATGATTTCGCTGATTGAGCGCACGGTTGTAATTCTGAAGGGCGTAGTAGTAGCCGGGACGGATCTGAGAGAGCTCCATATCGATAAAGCGGCGTCGCTCCGCAGGACCGTCTTTTACGATGCGCAGATCCTCCGGCGCAAACAGCACGCCGTTTAAATGCCCCATCAGTTCACCGGTACGCTGCAGCGTGCGTCCGCCGATCTTGACCTGCTTTCGGGTGGTCGGGTTGAGCATCAGCTCGATCTCATGCGTGCCGTCCTTTCGCTCCACATCCACGCGTACTTTACCAAACGACTGCTCCCAACGGATCAGCTCCTTATCTCGGGGTGTTCTGTGTGAGCGCCCGGTGCAGCATAAAATCACCGATTCGATCAAGGCAGTTTTGCCCTGTGCGTTGTTGCCATATAATACCGTAACGCCTTCACAGGGCGTGATCTGCGCCGACTCGTAATTGCGAAAGTTATTAAGCTGTATGTTTTTGATGTGCATTTACTTTTTCGCACCTTCCTTTGCATTTGCAATTCGCGCGCAGATCCGTCGATCAATTCTTCTTACTTCCTGCTGGCGATCTTCTTGCGCTTTTCGGCGTTCAGCTCACGCTTGCGCATACGGACCGACTTGGGCGTGATCTCGACCAGCTCATCATCATCAATGAACTCCAGTGCCTCTTCCATGGTGGGAATATGCACATTGGTGATCTTGAGCGCTTCTTCAGCGCCTGCGGAGTTGCGCATGGAGGTCAGGTGCTTCTTGCGGCACACATTCACGTCGATATCGCCAGGACGGCTGTTGCGTCCGACGATCATGCCGGAGTATACCTGATTGCCCGGTCCCATGAACAGCACGCCGCGCTCCTGAATGTCAAACATGGCATAGCTGGTGGTCTCGCCGGTTTCAAAGGCGACCAGAGAGCCGACGATTCGGGTGGGAATATCGCCCTTCAGTGGCTCATAGCAATCAAAGATAGCATTCATAACGCCTTCGCCGCGAGTATCGGTGAGGAATTCGCTTCTGTAGCCGAACAGACCGCGGGACGGAATGGAGAACTCAAGGCGCACGCGCTCCAAACCGTTCATGCTCAACAGCGTGCCGCGGCGGCGACCCAGCTTTTCAATGACTGCGCCCACATATTCGCTGGGCACGTCGCAGATCAGCTTTTCCATCGGTTCGCACAGCTCTCCGTCAATTTCCTTGTACAGTACAGTGGGCTTGGTAACCTGGAACTCATAGCCCTGGCGGCGCATATTTTCGATCAGTATGGACAGATGCAGTTCGCCGCGACCCGATACGCGGAAGGCGTCGGTAGTCTCGGTGTCCTCAACGCGCAGCGAAACGTCAGTCTGCATTTCCTTGAACAGGCGGTTTCTCAGATGACGAGAAGTGACAAACTGACCTTCCTTGCCGGCAAACGGGCTGTCATTTACACAGAAGTTCATCGAAACGGTCGGCTCGTCGATCTTGATGAAGGGCAGCGGCTCTGCGGCGCCGGGCACACAGATGGTGTCTCCGATCATGATGTCCTCAAAGCCGGTGATCGCCACGATGTCGCCCACCTTGGCATCCTCGCAGGGCACACGCTTGAGACCGTCAAAAGTAAACAGACCGGCAAGTCGGGTGGGCACGGACACGAAATCGCTACCGTGGATGCAGCGCACCGCCATCTGACCTGCCTTGATGCTGCCGCGCTCAATCCTGCCTACGCCGATTCGACCAACGTATTCATTATAGTCGATGGTGGAAACGAGCAGCTGAAGCGACTCATCCACATCGCCGGACGGCGCGGGGATATGCTCGATGATGGTATCAAACAGCGGTCGCAGATCCTCGCCCGGCTCCTCCCAATTGAGAGTGGCGGTACCGGCACGTCCGGAAGCAAATACGATCGGGCTGTCGAGCTGCTCGTCGGTGGCATCCAGCTCCAGCAACAGCTCCAGCGTCTCATCAACCACCTCTTCGCAGCGCGCATCGGGGCGATCCATCTTGTTGACCACGATGATGACCGGCAGATCCAGCTCCAGCGCCTTCTTCAAAACGAAACGGGTCTGAGGCATCGGACCTTCAAACGAATCGACCAGCAGCACAACGCCGCCGACCATCTTCAGCACGCGCTCCACCTCACCGGAGAAGTCGGCGTGACCGGGAGTGTCAACGATATTGATCTTCACACCGTTATAGTGTACGGCAGTGTTCTTGGAGAGAATGGTAATGCCTCGTTCACGTTCGAGGTCATTGGAGTCCATAACGCGGTCGGCTACCTGCTGATTTTCGCGGAATACGCCGCCCTGCTTGAGCATTTCGTCGACCAGCGTGGTCTTGCCGTGGTCAACATGGGCAATGATTGCAATGTTTCTCAGGTCGTTTCTTATAATATTCACTTGAAAGACTCCCTCACACATAAAATGTAGGCACGTTATATCGATCGTTCCCTATTTTAATCCTTTCAAATTGTGAATGTCAACCGCATATGCGTTAGCTGTAGTTTATCTGTAAAAACGCAATCCATCAAATGACTCCTCATGCTGAGAGAATGTCATCAATTTAAGCCGATCCGTCCTTAAATTGATGACACAACTCCCTGAGCAAACCTAAAAACACCGCCGATCCTCACTCCGAATGGAATGAAAATCGGCGGTATGTTATGATCTTTTCAGCTCAATCATCCCTTGATACACTTCATGATCTCGCGATTTACGCGGCTTCTGAGATTGAGCAGATAGTTCTCACTCGTAGGATAACAGGTGAAGGTGATCTTCTCATTCAGATCGCCTTCGATCAGCTCCATCACCTTTTCGCGTCCTGCCAGCTCCTCAAGCATCCGGAACGCACGCAGGTCATACATGGCATGAGCCGTAACCATCTTGCGGATGGAATCCTCCGCCACTCCATCTGTGCGCGGATAGACCTGGAAACAGTCGCCGGCGGGAGAGAATGCGTCGCCGTCGGTCTGCAGATAAGGATTGATATGATAGTCAGAATACTGCGAATTGTAGTAATTAAAGCCCCACTGCAGAAATCCCTCGATATCATACTTATACAGCTGCACGCCGAGAATACGGTTTCTCGCCGACGGCATGGACATAAACATATTGGATACTTCCTTATACTGGCTGATGCAATAATAAGTCCACAGACCCTTGACGTTTGCCTTCAGGAACGGTTCGATGTGATCGTTGCTGGGAATGGGCTTTTCCACTACGCCGTCTTGATAAAACTCAAAGGAGGACAGCGCATCCATGATCGGATAGCCTTCCAGCAGGTCAATGATCTGCGCCTTTGCCGCCAGATAGAAGGGCAGGTGCTCCTCCTCCGGCTCATCGGAAATGTGGAAGTAGCACTGCTTGTCGATCCCTAGCGCCTTAAACTCCTCAATCAGCGCGGGAATGTAGGTGCGCAGGAAGGTGCGATATGCTTCACCGGTCGCCTCGGTATCCCAACCGAAGATGCGCTTGTATTTGCCGTCCACCGTCGCCATGATCTTAGGCGCGCACTTTGCTCCCCACTGCGTATACAGATGAGCAACCTCGTAATACTTTACGCCCACCTTCTTGCACAGTTCGACCCAACGGCGCAGCTTGTCAAAGCCGAACTTATATTCGCCGTTCTCCACGGAGATATCGACCAGCTGCACGGTGGTTCGCTCGCTGCCTTCGCGAGTATCCAGCGGCGGCGTATGCACGGGCATGAGGATCATGTTGATGCCGCCCTTGATCGCGCTTGCCATGAAGTTTTCAACGATGCGCCAGTACTCCTCGGAAAATACTTCCACACGGTAATAATCCGCCAGACAGTCGGTATGGAACCACTTGGTATGAATCAGCTTCTGCTCGGGCAGATATGCATCGAGAATCTCTACCTTGATGGTACGCAGAGCGTGCAGCTCCCCCTTCCAAGACATACGGATCTCGATCTCGTGAACCCCTGCAGGCGTGTTCTCGTCCGGCTCGATATCGATCCACAGCGTATCCCACTGCCGCCAGTAACCGCGGATCAAATGAGGCTGAACATCGCTGAGCAGATCGGGATACAATCCGGGACCAGTTCTGAGATAGTTATTTACATTGTCATAGAATGTAGCAAAGCGCACCGGAACGTGCTTTACGCTTCTTACGCGCACCCAATCCTTGATGGGAGATACGATCTCCAGCTCTACAAAGCCGCGCGGTGCACGAGTCAGCGTATACGCCGCCTGAAAGGAACCTACTTCATTGCGAAAAACCGACAGCATCGCATCCTCAGGGCGCTCAGTCGGCTCGCTGTCCACAAACACCTTATCCAGCGCGCTGACCAGCTTCATCATTATTTTGGGATTCTTCGGCAATTCCATGTTCAATTTTAAACTCCTTTCTGCCACTTAAACAGAAATTTGACCCGCTTCAGTCCGGCGGATACACTGCTTATATTCTACAGTCATTCACATCTTCTGTCAATCATGCCGATTTCTTCTGCGCCACAACAAAAAAGCGGATTTCATCAACCCACTTCCTAATTTGATGAGTTTTACCGCACTATTTCAGCAAAAACAGCAAATTAAAGCAAAAATGGAGAGAACGCATTTTGCATACTCTCCATAAAATAATTCCAATAACTTATCCACTCTTACCGATCAGCGCGCCGCAGGTCTTGCCGGAGGCTTTCTGACCGGCGGCTGAGTGCCCGCTGCTCTTGCGGGTGCTTTGCCCGTACCCGATGCCTTCTGTGCAGGATGCGGTGCACCGCTTCTCGGTGCGCCCGTGCGCTGCGCCGCCCGCTTAGCCTGAAGTCGCTTTATACGCCGCATTTCCTCGTCGCGCGCTCTCTTGCGCTGAATGGCAACATGATTGACCGCACAGTAGATCGAATAGCACGCCAGGAAGAAGCTGAGCCATTTATGAAACTCGTTCGTCATAAAGCCGATGGGCTTGTTGACCCGGTCGATGCAGAAAAACACGATAATCATGCCCGCCATAGTGATGATTGCGTGCGGAAATCCCTTCAAAATCCACTTTTTCGCCAGCTTTAAGATTTTTTCTATCTGCTGCTGATCCATGCTTCCCCACTCCTTCATCATTAGTAAACATCGGTCACATAGATAATATCGCTCAAACTGCGTTCATCCGACGGACGATTGACTCTTTGGTCGCGGAAATACATCTGCGCCGTTGCGCCGCCATCCAAATTATAGGCGACCTTCAAGCCGAGATCGCTGCACAGCTGCGACAGTGCCGGGTAATCCAAGCCCTCCGAATAACCGGTCTGACGTCCGTCCACCGTAAGGAACATATAATGTCCCGGCTCTACCATACCGATCACCGTGCGCGGGTGGCGACCTCTGTTGCTGGTGGTGGAAAACTCGGTAATCGCCTGACCGTTTTCATCCAACAAACCGGGACCGAAAGACCATGTATTCCATGCACCTCGCTCGATCAGCTGCGCAACGGTGAATTCACCGTTGTCATAGACCTCCATCGTACCGTCCTTATACAGCACGCATACCGATTCAAACGGATCCACCGCATCGCGGTATATCTGACCGTTTCGGATAATTACAGTCAGGGAACCGGTAGAATAATAGTCGCCGTTGATCGCGCCGATCGCATTCATACGCGGTGCGATCTCCACCATTGCTTCCGCGTAACCCTTGCCGTAGGTATCCTCGCCAAATGCAGTCAACAGGCAGTTGATATCTCTGATGTAAATATCCTGCAGGTAATATACGCTGTCCGCAACGGTACCCACCACATGGGAGACGTGCAGATTGCGTCCCACATAGGTGTTTCCCTCCCAGTAAGGTTCGCCATCGGTAAACTTATCGCTGAATTTGGTGGATAGATCATCTGCCGCCGGGGCAGCGGACGGCTCCACCTGCATCTGATCGGTCGTCTGAGCCTGATCCGGCGCCTGTGTCTGCTGACTGGTTATCTGAAGCTGATTCTGCTGCTGAATCAATGCCAGAGTCTCCTGAGAAACCTCTGTTTTCAATTTTCTTGGCAAAGCGTGATCGAACAGTGCAAACACGATCAATGCCAGTCCGAGAACCAGTATATCAATTACGATCAGCATCCAAATCGGCAGCTGATAGAACTTCTTTCCATTATTCATATCTGCGGCAGCTCCTTTAAATTTCAAGCATTCTCCTGTATTTAAACTAATTTTTAGTATATTCCTCTTATAACTTTTTGTCAATCCGCGTTGTCGTTTAAGCAGGTAAACTCTCTATTATTCCCCTCCAAATGGATGTCATCAACCAAACGTCAGCATTGAGAAACAAGAGCAAAGCCAAAATGCGCTGTCTCTTATGGCTTCTTTAACCATTTTGAGACAGCGCATTTCATTCTTCCCCCTGGATTCGCATTTATTTTGCCGAAGAGCTCAGCCCTAAGAAGTATACGTTTTTATCCTCTGCAAAATTTTTCAAACTATAGGAAATTACCACACGGTCAATACCGTTTTCCTTCACATATCCCGCAATATCCTGACGATAGTATCTCAAATCGATCACATGGATCTCGGAGAAAGTCTCCAGCAGGAAGGGAATTTCACTATCGGCATAGGAATCGCGGATGAGCAGCAGCTTTTCGCCCTCGCGCCCGGTATTCACCACCGCCAGCGGCTGATTGCCGCCCATGAACATAGAATACTTATCTTTCTCATTCAGCTTTTCAAAATCATACAGCACGCCTTCGCGCCAGCCGCCGCCCTCAAAGGATGAAACGGTCACACCTTCATCGGATACATAAATTTCGATGCTGTCCGGCGAAACATAGCGCGCGCCGGATGAGGAATACAGCGTACCATAAAATTCGGTGCTGATGGTCTGAACATCGTAATCATCGGGCGAGATGCTGTCCATGCCCATCGCGCGCAGCAGTGCATCCGCGCCGTAGCACGCACCAAGGCTGGTCCAATGATGGTCGGTGCGATAGTAGATCATCTCGTCCCGATGCTCATTCAGCGCACCGTACATATCAACCACCTGCGCTTGTGTGCGCCCGGAAACCGAAGAAAGGATCGCCGCCTGATCCGTCGAAGGCGCACCTGCAGGCAGTCTGTCGCTCCAGATCTCGGCAGCAGTGGGAATGAGCGCCAGATATACGGGTACATCCACATTGGCAATAAATTTATCGATGCTTTTCAGATTACTTTCGATCTGCGTCTGATCGCTGAGTTCAAAGCGTTCGATCAGCGTGTCGCCGCAGATATACACACCGTTGTTTTCCTGCTTGCCGATCGCCTTTTCGCTGTATGCTTTCAGTGCCGTCCAACCGTCGCGCATGGCAAACTGATCGGTGATGTACTCCTCATAATCCGCCATGTATTCGCCGGAAAACAGACTCTCCCACGAAAATACCGGGCGCTGCGCCAGATTGCGATTTTCAATGGGTGAAAATGTGCGGTCGCTCGTCGAGATATTGAAAATAACCATGCCGAATATGAACATCAGAAAGATGCCTGTCTGCCCCCATGCCGCACGTTTTTTTATATTCTTCATCCTCCATTGCCTCCTTTTATCAGAATCTGAAGTACAGGAACGGATTATAGGTTGCATCCACCAGATAGGCAGTGCACAGGATCAGTCCGCACACGATCAGCACGGGAATGACTGCCTGACGCACCCGTTCGGGAATGCGTTCAAACAGCTTCGCCGCAAGCGGCGTGGAAGATACGGCAAGCACCGGCAGCATCACGGCGTAATTGCTCAGATAATAGCCGTCCGCAGCGCACCACGCGCCGCCCTGCGCCGCACCAAACATCGCCGCAAGATAAGTGCCAAGTGCGCCCAGTTCCTCCACTCCGAAAATCGCCCATCCGACGAGGATAAAGAACAGCGCATACACATGGCTGACCCAGCGAGGGGCACGCTCCAGCGCCTTGAGCAAAAATGCCTTCTCAATCACCAACAGCACAAAAAAATACAGCCCCCACAGCAGGAAGTTCCAGCTTGCACCGTGCCAGATACCGGTCGCCGCCCAAACGATCAGCAGATTCAGATACTGCCGCGCCTTGCCCTTTCGGTTGCCGCCCAACGGAATGTAGAGGTAATTTCTAAACCAAGAGCCCAGCGAAATATGCCATCTGCGCCAAAACTCGGTAATGGAACGCGAAATGTAGGGATAGTCGAAGTTCTTCATAAACTCAAAGCCCAGCATCCGCCCCAGACCTACCGCCATATCCGAATAACCGGAAAAGTCGAAATAGATCTGGAAGGTAAATGCCAGCACGCCCAGCCATGCTCCGAGGGTAGTCAGCTCAGAGGCAGGCATTGCCAGATATACATCCCACAGCATACCGATGCTGTTTGCCAGCAGCACCTTTTTTGCAAGACCGATCATAAACACCTGCACACCCGAAGCAAACTTCTCCACCGAATGCTCGCGAGAATCAAGCTGCTCGTCCAGATCGCGATACTGCAGGATCGGGCCTGCGATCAACTGCGGAAAGAGCGTAACGAACGTACCGAAGTTGACGATATTCTTCTGTCTGCGCGCCTGACCGCGGTATACATCCACCGTGTAGGACATGGTCTGGAAGGTATAGAAGGAAATACCGATGGGCAGCGGCACATTCAGCCGCGGCAGACTCTCAACAAGCGGAATGAAGCTGAATGAGCTGACTAAAAAATCGTAATATTTGAAGAAGAACAACAGCGCGAGATTGAATACCATTGACGAGACCACAAACGCCCGCGCCTTTTTGTCCTCTGCACGATATTTTTCGACCAGCCATCCGTGAACATAGTCGATGCCGATCGACAGGAACATAATCAGTATGTACACCGGTTCACCCCATCCGTAAAAAATGAGGTTTGCAACGAGCAAGAACAGATTGCGCCACTTCAGCGGTGTGATATAATAGATCAAGAGTACCGCCGGAAGATAGGTGAACAGGAACAACAGACTGCTGAATATCATAAATACTCCTCCTCATAAGTGCATTGATACAGGCTCTTCAAAGCGACTTCACACAAAAACCCATTTTATTATTATAGCATAGCCCTGCAGCAGAGTAAACACACGCCTCATCCTTTAACTTTGACCGGATTCAGCGCCGCCCGTTCCCTATGGAAAATATTTCCGATGCTATTCTCTCAAAATTCACGCAACTAATCTGATTGCATACCGACTAACACTTGCAAAATTCCATATTATCCATTATAATGGGACAAGAGATTAAGTATATATGCGGAGTGAATCACATGAACTACGAAAATATTGCGGTACTGATCCCTGCCTACAAGCCCGACCGTCGCCTCAATGAGCTGGTGGATGACCTGCGCGCAGCGGGCTTCAATCGCATCGTTGTCGTTGATGACGGCGGACAGGAACCTTTCCGCGAGATCTTCAACGATCTGGAAGGCAAGGCTGAAGTACTGGTGCATGAGGTCAACCGCGGCAAGGGTGCTGCCCTCAAGACCGGTCTTGCACATATCATGAAAACGCCCGGCATCTCCGTTGTCACTGCCGATGCCGACGGTCAGCACACTCCCTGCGATGTTTCACTGATCGCCGACGATCTGATCGCCAAGCCCGATACGCTGGTACTGGGCGTTCGCGATAAGTCTCAGATGCCTCCCCGTTCGAAGGTCGGCAACACCCTCACCTGCGGCGTATTCGCTCTGACCTGCGGTTTATGGATCTCCGACACCCAGACCGGTCTGCGCGGTCTGCCCGCCTGCGCTCTGGAGAGCTTCGCCACCCTCGAAGGCGACCGCTATGAGTATGAAATGAATATGCTCATCTATGCCGCCAGACAGAAAATTCCGGTATCCGAAGTCAAGATCGAAACCATCTATATCGACAATAACTCCGGCTCCCACTTCAACGCCGTTCGCGACGGTCTGCGCATCTACAAGCTGCTCTTCGGTCAGGTAGGCAAATTTATGGGCTCATCGCTGATCTCCGCGCTGGTAGACTATGTGATCTACCTGCTGCTGTGTCTGGTGATGAAAAACAGCATCCTGATCCCCACCATCATTGCCCGCGCCATCAGCTCGGTATTCAACTACTTCGTAAACCGCGAGGTCGTATTCCGCGCCAAAAACTGCCACGGCTCCTTCCTGCGCTACTATCTGCTGGTTGCCGCCATTGCACTTCTGAGCTGGCTGGGCGTAAAACTGTTCGGCGCCATCGGCATCGGTCGCCTGATCGCCAAGCCCATCGTGGATGCAATCCTGTTCGTGGTCAGCTACCGCGCTCAGAACAAGCTGGTCTTCAAGCGCGACGACCAGTAATTCTCCCCTTCATCCTCTAATCTACAATTCCCTGATCCAAAATCTCAACTGCCCTGTACTTCGCTTTGAAGCACGGGGCAGTTTTTTACATCATCCGCTATGATTATCTTCTGCACATGGATCGGTACGCTTCCTCATAGATCAGACAGTTTTCAATCGGCGTGTTTGCCGGAATATGATTGCCCACCGCCATGACAAATCCGGGGCATTTTTTGCCGATATCCATGCAGCGTTTGACCTCCGCATAAATCTCATCCTTCGTACCGCTAAGAAGCACGCGCGTGTCGGCATTGCCGATGAAGCAATG
>CAZYQB010000020.1:0-14386 GCA_964649595.1 uncultured Oscillospiraceae bacterium
CATCTGCAATCTGAGAATCGGTCATATTGTGGCGATTGTTGACAGCCGCATTGTGCACGGCGAAAAGCAGCTGCTCGCCATCGATTCCTACTCCGAAAGCAGCTCGGACCGCGTGAAGGACAATGTGCGCGAAATCGTGCCCGATACCGAAATCGTCACCGCCATCAAAAACCGCGAAGGAATGGTCGTTGGCTGCAGCGTCACACACGCTATGTTCTGGGTGCCTGCATCCATCGCACGAGACTACAATCTGCTGTACAGACTGTAATAAATCATATATCTTGAGAAACTCTGCACAAATTAAAATCGACCGCTGGACAATACGCATCATGCGCTGTCCGGCGGTCTTTGCATCGTGCCGCTTTCGTATTTCAGAATCGTACCCCCAGCTTCATATTGCGCAGGTTCATCGAAAATTATTCATCAAATCCTTCGCCGTTCGTAAAACTGCTTATTCGTGCAGCGTGCGATCCTTCTGAAGCTTTTCCTTCTTTTTATGCAGCTGCCAGCAGGCATAGCCCAGCAGTGCGGCGCAGGCAATATTGATCCATCCCAGACCACCGAACCGCAGATTGCCAATGCCGATGAGCAGATTTGCCGCGCCGATGATCGCAGGAACTCGCATAATCTTATCCAGATGTTTGGTTCTGGAAGCAATGTCCGAAAACAGATCAAACTCGCCATTTACCGCCTTTTGGCGGAAGTATACCCATTTCATCACATTACCAATATACTCTGCGCCGGTTTCCTCTACAAAATCGATATAATCCTGTCCTTCTACAGAGGAAGGGGCATTCTCCAGCATTTCCAGCCGCACGGCATACTCGCCTTTTTCACTTTCTACGAAAGTGTATTTGCAAAAGCCCACACCGTCCAATATCCAGCCGCGTCTTGCCATTTCGTTGAGCCATACTTCTTCCTTGTCAAACTCCCACACCCAGAACCATTTACGAATTACTCTGCGCTTCATATCTTCCCCTCATTCCTCGTCTGTTTTGGTGTTATTTAGTATACCTTTGCCAATCTGCACCAGCTGCTCAAGGCGTTTAAGTTCATCGCGCACCACCCTGCGTCCCTGATCGGTAATCACATATTCTCTGCGGCGGCTGCCGGTCTGCACGGGCAATTCTTTGATCCATCCCTTTTCGCACAGCGTACCCAGTGCGCCGTAAAGCGTGCCTGCTGCCAGCCGCACTCTGCCGCCGCTGAGCTGCGACGCAAGCTGCATAATGCCGTAGCCGTGGCGCGGCTCATTGAGCGCAAGCAGTATGCAGTACACCGCTTCGGTCAGAGCGATATTCTCCATATTCACCATCTCCTCATTCACTCGTTCGTCGATATATCGTCACCCGATATATCATACTTACATTATATCGATCGACGATATACTTGTCAATGTTTTTTTCACCTTTCCAAAAATAAAGCCATGCAGCATTACGCTCGAATGCTGCATGGACTTTTTCAATATGGCATTTGGTATTATTTATTTGTTGGACTTTTTACCGAGGTACTTGTTGACCTCATCCACCATATTCGCAGGAATACTGCGCGCAATGGGCATTACGACGGCGTTGGCAACATGATCGGTAAAAAGGGCGGCAGACTTGATCGTCGGCTCCAGACCTTCCGCAGAGAGGAAGAACATACGGTCATCACGGTTATGAATATAGAATGCGCCCTGTGCACCTACACGCAGGAAGTTGATAGCGGGAATACCTGCATCCGCGAAGGGGATGCAGTCGCTCGAATAGATGCTCTGCTTGACCTTGGTGGCGATGCCGACAGCCTTGAGCATACCGTCCACATAGTCGGTCGCGCCCTGCTCGCCGATGACGAACACCAGATTCTGTCCCAGCACCGGAGCGCCTACGTCTGCATTAATCATCAGGCAGGTCTTTTCCATCAACTCGGGATTATTCGCGGTATAGTGCTTGCTGCCCAACAGCCCTTGCTCCTCAGAGCCGAACCACATGAATCTCAGCGTGCGGCGCGGCGGATTCTTTGCAAAGTGGCGCAGCAGCTCCATCAGCACGGCGGAGCCGGCGGCATTATCGTATACGCCGGTAGAGAAATGCACGCTGTCGTAATGTGCGCCCAGCGCGATGATCTCATCGGGATACTCGGTGCCCTGAACTGTAGCATAGACATTGTGAGAGGTGCGCTTGATACATTCGCTGTCCACGGTGATCTTCACCTTGGATGCCTTGCGATTTACCATCTCCATCGCATCGGTAATGCGGGTGGTAACGGCGACGGTGCTGCCGCATTCTTCCGTATAAGTAGGACGCAGCTTGTTGATGGCAAGATCACTTTCATCCAGGTGATCGAGCAGCTTGCCGCTGGGGCAAATCATACCCGCGATGCCTGCTTTTTTCATCGCCTCATACATCGGGCGCTTCAGCGGTCCATTAAACAGTACGACCTTGCCCTTTGCATTGATAAGATTGGCTTCCAGTGCGCCTTCGACATATTCAAAATCGGCAACCAAACCTTCTGCCGGAGTGGACTGCGAACGCAGATATCCGGTCACTTCATATTTCTTATAATACGGTTCCAGCACTTCCAGCGTGGCGGAATGCACGATTCCATCCTCTACTTTAAAGGGGTCGATCTCGCACTGTGCGCCGGTCTGAGCTGCCATTTCATATAGCAGATCCGCAGCGCGCTTTTCTTCCGGCGTTCCGCTAACTCGCACAAACGCCAGCTTTTCGATTACCTCGAATCCTCTCTTGGCACAAATGTCCATGGGTTCCACCTTGCCTTTCCTCTTGGATTTTTTCTCCCGGCATTTCATCCTTGGGGAGTTTTTCCAATGACTCAATCTATGATTCATTCTTAATCGATTCTATCCTTGAAGCCGCTTCAGCGGTGATACAGTCGCTGCGTCTGATATTTCGGCTCACACGTCAGATTGATGCCCAGTCGGCGAAGCGTGTTTTCGTCTACTGCCGAGAGCATGACCGATGAGTGTGCTTCACAGCCGCGCAGATGAGATATCTGCTCCATTGCCAACTGCGCCATCGGATTGGTAGGCGCACAGATCGCCAGGGCAGTGAGTATCTCATCGGTATGAAGCTGAGGATTCTTGTTGCCCAGATACTTGATCTTGAGCGACTGGATCGGCTCGATGACCACCTTGGAGATCAGATCCAGATCTTGCGGAATTCCGCCGAGCGCTTTGAGCGCGTTGAGCAGCATTCCGGCAGTGGGACCGAGCAGTGCCGAACTTTTGCCGGTAATGATTCGTCCGTCGGCAAGCTGCATGGCTGCTGCAGGGTTTCCGGTATCCTTTTCAAGCGCCAGCGCCGGAGGAACCACCGGGCGCTGTTCCGCAACCAGTCCTGCCTTTTTCATCAGCAGCTCAATCTTCTTAACCGCAGCTTCTTCACCCATGCCGCGCTTGAGCGCGCAGCTGGTATTGTAATAGCGGCGAATGATCTCCTGATGAGAGGCTTCACGGCAGACCTCATCATTTGCAATGCAATTTCCTACCATATTCACACCCATATCCGTCGGGGAATTATACGGTGAGCTTCCGTAAATGCGTTCAAACATCGCTCTGACCACCGGGAATACCTCGACATCGCGGTTGTAGTTGACCGTCGTCACGCCGTAAGCTTCCAGATGATACGGATCGATCATATTTACATCGTTCAGATCAGCCGTTGCCGCTTCATATGCCAGATTGACCGGATGCATCAGCGGCAGATTCCAGATCGGGAAGGTCTCAAATTTTGCATAGCCCGCCTGAATGCCGCGCTTATGCTCATGATAGAGCTGCGACAGGCAGGTTGCCATCTTTCCGCTGCCCGGACCAGGCGCCGTGACCACCACCAGCGAACGCTCGGTTTCGATATAATCGTTTCTGCCGAAGCCCTCGTCGCTGACGATATGGCGCACGTTTGCCGGATATCCCGCGATATTGTAGTGTCTGAATACGCGCACGCCCAACTGCTCCAGACGCTTTTTAAAGTTGTCCGCCGCATTCTGACCCATGTACTGAGTGATAACCACGCTGCCCACAAACAGACCGACCTCTCGAAAAGCGTCGATCAGTCGCAACACATCCGAGCCGTAGGTAATGCCCAGATCACCGCGCATTTTGCTGTTTTCAATGTCAGCCGCATTGATTACAATAACGATCTCTGCTTGATCCCTGAGCTTTAGGAGCATCTGCAGCTTGCTGTCCGGCTCAAAACCCGGCAGCACGCGAGAGGCATGATGATCGTCAAACAGCTTTCCCCCAAATTCCATGTACAGCTTTCCGCCGAATTTGCTGATGCGCTGCCGGATATGCTCCGATTGCATGGAAACATACTTTGCATTATCAAATCCAATTCCTGACATCACTACAACCCCTTCATTGTGATCGGTTTCTGTACGCATCAAACGGTTAATATGTTATCGCAGTTTTCGACTTCTGTCAATAAAGTATGCGGCATTTTAGTGAAAATGCCGCATAAATTCGACACACGTCTTCACGTTCTGCCGAGGTTATATTCTTTTAAAGCTGCATGGGCTTTCGTTTGAGCGTTGTGGAGTGTGCTTGACCTGCGCGGCTTCGCATCGCCACGTTGATCACCAAGCCGATACAGCCCATGTTTGTCAGATAATTTGAGCCTCCGTAGCTGACAAACGGCAGCGGAATACCCGTAACGGGCATCAAGCCTATAACCATTGATATATTCTCGAATATGTGGAAAAACATCATGGACATAACGCCGATGATGATATAGCTGCCGTATGCATCCCGAGCGCGGGTACTCAGATACATCATTCGACCCAGCATTCCCAGAAACAGCGATACCATCAGGAGCGTACCTGCCAGGCCAAAGGTTTCACCGACTATGGCAAATATGAAGTCGGTATGATCGTCAGGGATATAGTTGAGCGCGGCAAAGTTACCCTCTGAGAACAGACCTTTTCCCCACAGACCTCCGGAACCGAGTGCGATTCGCGCATTCGTAGTCTGAAGTCCTGCTCCGTTGGGATCATAAGTCGGATCGATCCAAACCTGTATTCGGTCAACACGGAAGTTATCGGATGTTTGTATGATATACCATGCAGGCACCGCCATAAGTATGATTACCGCGATCGCACCCACGATGAGCTTCCAGTTGGTTCCCGATGCCCACAGCATACCGGCAAAGATGGCTATATACACCAGTGCCGTACCGACGTCCGGCTGAATAATAATCAGAAACAGCGGCAGCCCCACATAGCACGCTACTCGGAACAGCTCGCCAAGCGTCATGATCGGCTTTTCTCGATCAGCAAACAGCTTCGCCAGCGAGATGATAATTGCGATCTTACTCAGCTCAGACGGCTGAAAGGTTCGACCATCGCCCCACTGGAACCATCCACTCATACCGCCGCGTCCGGCTTCTGCCAGCAGCTTAACTGCCGCCAGCAGCATAACGCTGCCCCAGTAAAACCAGTTTTTCCATTGACCGTACAGCCTGTAATCCAAAAAGATAATGCCGCCCAGAAATATCGTGCCCGCCAGCATCCACAGCAGCTGCAGACGCGGGTAATAGAACGACTGCATCTGAATTTTCTCAAGCAGTGTATAGCTGTTTGCGTCCTCGATCGGCGTACCGGTCGCCGCATAGATGGTCAATACGCCGAATATGGACAGCGATATAACGATCAAAAACAGCGGCCACTCGAAATGGCGCATCATGCCCTGCGCCATTCGGTTACGCCTTATATCCACAAGAAGTTTTGTAAAAGTGCCGTTTTTTCCCTTTTTTCGGGCATTGGTATTACTTTGCATGGCTTACCCCTTTTCGGGCATTTTTCTGCATCGCACGCCTGATCCATGCAGAAAATCCCTTTGCCTTGATCGGTTCGATTTCAACGGTATCACCGCGCAGGCGCCGCGCAATGCGCTTAATCGCCTGTGCCGCCGGCGATTTTCCCTTTACCACCGGCACACCCTCCTGCGCTGCCAGCCGGATTGCATCATCCTCCGGCGTAATGCCCAGAAGCTGCAGTTCCAGTCTCTCTGCCATTTTCTTATAGGAAGGCTTTTCGCCGCGAGCAATGACTTCCTCCCTCATGCGGTTGCAGATCAGCATGGGCGCAGGCATTCCCGCCTTGTCAAGCAGCATTTTCACGCGCTCGGCATCGCGAATGGAAATAGCATCGTTCAGCGCAACAATAATCGCCCGATCTGCTCCGGCAATTGCCGTTCTGAATCCTCTGTCCACACCCGCCGGACAATCCACGATTATCCAATCAAACATCCCCTTGAGACGCGCTACGATCTTTTCCATTTGCGCAGGGCTGACCGAAGCACTGTCACGCATCTGCGCCGCCGCCAGTAAAGAAAGATTTTCATTGCCTCTGTCCCTGACCAGTGCTTGCTTGAGTCGGCATACGCCCTCTGCTACATCTGTCAGGTCATATACCACTCGGTTCTCCATTCCCAGCAGCACATCCAGATTTCTAAGTCCGGTATCGGCATCAATAATGACCACCTTTTGTCCATCATCCGCCAGCGCTGCTGCCAGATTGGCTGCGATCGTAGATTTACCCACGCCGCCCTTTCCGGATGTAATCACCAATGCTTCGCTCATAACACGATTCCTCTTCCCTATATTATTATGCTTCTATCCGATGCTGCTCAATCCGCCAGCGAATTTTCTGTGATGGTGGCAAGCGATGCGCTCTGCGCCTGAGCATCCAGATATGCTTCCGTCACCTTGATGGCGGCTTCCGCTGCCAACGCGCCCGAATAACCGTTCTGAATATAGACCACAACTACGATCTGCGGATCTATCTGAGGTGCAAAAGTAACCAGCCATGCATTGTTTTCAATATCCATGTCGGTACGCTGCGATGTACCGGTCTTTGCACCCATTGCATACTTTGCATTGGCAAATTTCGCTGCCGCCGTACCGCCGTCTTCTGCGGATGTAACGTCGAACATTCCCTGACGGATCGCCTCGAAATAAGCATCCGCACCGGTGATAACATTGGCAACGGTGGGCTGCTTATCGAGCACGATCTCACCGCTGGGCGAAATGATCTTGTCCACGATCTGCGCGTTATACACCGTGCCGCCGTTGGCGATCGCCGATGCATAGCGGGCAACCGCGATAGGCGTTACCTGCGTAATAGACTGACCGATGGCAGCCATGATCGTTTCGTTGGCAGTCCATCTGAGGTCCTGAATATAGGAATAGAATTCGTTAGCGAGCAGGTTGTTTGAGATATAGTTGCTCGGCAATCCCATTTCACTCATAAGGATGTCGCGAATATGAGCAGGCCATTCGCTCTTGTTATAATCACTGTCTGCCAGATCGAGCATCGCCTTTGCGGCGCGATCCATACGGTCATTATCATATACGATGCCGCGATCCTCACCAATTGCAAGGAATTTTCGGCGAATGGTATAGTATGCGTACAAAGGCTTCGAGGTAAACTGATTGTTGATAGCGCGGCTGCTGTCATACAGCTTTTCCTGATTGCCTACGAAACTGGTGGATTCACCGTTAAGCTCGATACCGGTCTTGGAGGTCAGTCCCAGCTGTGCCGCCCATTTGGTAATACCGGTAGATTCCAGCCGTTGACCGATGGTGTAGAAATAATAGTTGCAGGAATGAGCCAGCGCTTCGATGACCGTCTGATCGGAATGTTTCCAGATATTTGCAGCGCCTACCCAGCAACTCGGCTTATAGTCGGTATCCAATCCGGTATCATACTGACCAAGGTCGGAAATACGCTCATCCAGCGTGGTCTTGCCCTCCATCAGCGCACCCAGCGCAGTGACCATTTTGAAGATCGAACCGGGGGTATCTCGCGCACTGATGGCACGATTGTACATTGGATTTCGATCATCCTGCAGCAGCTGATTCCATGCCTGCTTATCGATCTCTCCCTCAAACATGGACAGATCATAATCCGGGAAGCTCGCCATTGCCAGCACTCGCCCAGTATTGGGGTCCATCGCAACCAGCGCGCCGGTCTGTGCGATCTGAATTTCCCTTTCCTCCTCGGCATACTCTGCCAACAGCTCTTCATTATTACGCTGCCAGCGTTCGGTTGCCATCGTTTCAAGCTGTTCTATCTGAATGTCTGCAATAACATCCTCCAGAGCTTCCTCGGCAACCTCCTGCAAATCACTGCTGATGGTCAGGATCACGTTGTTGCCGTCTACCGGCGCTTCATAGCTCAGTTCACGAATGATCTTGCCTGATCGCGTACGCTCAACGGTTCGCTTTCCTTGACGATACTCGATATAGGGCGTCAGCTGATCCTCCAGCGAAGCTTCTATACCGCTTTGTCCGACCAGCGCATCTCGAGTATAGCCCTTCTCCATATAGGTGGCAAGCGAAGTTTCGGAAGTGATCTTGCCGACGTATCCGATAGTATGCGAAGCCAGCGAACCACGCGGATATACTCGCTCGGAGCTTTCCACAACGCTGATGCCCAACAAGTCGGAGGACACTGCTTCAATCTTCGCCACCGTCTCATACCCTACGTCATAAGCAATGGTAATCGGATTGCCGGTAAAGTTGTTCATGCGCTGCTCCTGCCACACAGCAAGCACCTTGATGATCTCCTCTTCTTCCATTCCATCGGGAATACAGTAGTTGGTGCACAACGCATCATACAGCGTATTTACATCCGGATAGTTCGTTTCACTCAAATAGAAATTACTGCGCCACTGTTGGATTCGCGTAGCGTTGGCGCTTTCACTGGTCGTACCGGTATTAAACTGCCACTTTCCGTCCTCGCCGCGCTCCAGCCAGAAATCACTGATAACTTCTTTACCACTGTTTTCAATGATTTCAATAACCGCGATGATGCTCTGCGTATACTGGCTGCGGTATTCCTCTGAGGTATGCGTGGGATCCCGATAAAACTGCACATTGTAGCTCACGCGGTCATATGCCAGTGGGATCATGTTTACATCATAGATCGTTCCGCGCTTGCCGATCAGCGAATAGGTTTTCTGGGATTTGGTCTGCGCCTCTACTACATAGTCCTCATACTGAACAACCTGCATGGAATACAACCTGACTGCCATCGCCAGAAACGCCACCGAAATAACGATGAAGAATATTACGTTTCGAAGCCGTGTAGGTTTCATAATTTCCCTCCCTTCGGATAGGTTCTCGCGTCCGTTTCAAAACCTCTGTCAAATCTATCGCCTGAAAAAAATCGAATGATTGGGCTGGATGATCCGGTCATATACGATATAAAGCACCTGTACCAGCACAACATCCAATGCCAGTCGAATCAGCGCGCGCACAAAAAGCTCCTGCACAAACGCTGCGCCCACAACGGTGGTATACAGCGCCATACTCAGCTCAAATACCGCAAAACACGCCAGCGCAGAGACTGCAGGTCCCAGCGTCATTCTGAACAGTCGTCTGCCAAACCAGCCGCCGGCATAGCCCAGCAGCGCATAGAACATGGTCATCAGACCCAGCGGAGTGCTGATGGTGATATCCACCATCAGTCCGCAGATCATGCCGTAAAGTGCGCCGCTCGTACGACCCAGCAGCAACCCCATAACGTGCACGGTAATGAGCGCAAAAAGCGGCATCAGCCAATGAACGCTGAATACCGGCAATACGGCAGTATCCAGCAAAAATGTAAATGCCACGATCAGCGGAGGCAATATTCTTTTAAACACGTTCTTCTCCTGTTCCGCCGCAGAAAGAGCACATCGGCTCTGACCGCGGCGATCAAATCATTCTCTGTGGGGTCAGTCGCTCTGTGCCCACTGCTCCTCTGGGCGAACTCCGCCTACGATGGGTGCGCTGGTGGCATTGGGATCGGGCGTGACCATGGGATATGCCCAGTTGTTGGGCTGGCTGATCGGAGTTGCCGTGACCGACGGATCGGGCGTTGCGGTGGCAACATTTTCGGTCGCCTTGGCGCGCGTGGTAGGCGACGGAAGCGGCGAGAGGACCTCGCCCTCTGCGGTTTCAATAACCGTCTGCAGCACCAGCACGTCCTCAATGCGTTGGAAATCCACTGCCGGAGTGATTACAACGTACTGATCGGAGGTATCCGACTGGCGGCTGACTTCTCGAACGGTACCAACCACCAGACCCTTGGGATACAGACCGTCCAGTCCGGAGGTGATGACCTCGTCTCCGGGCACGATGTCGTTGACCGAAGGCACATAGTACATATTGCAGCTTGAATCTTCCGCGCTGCCCGCAATCTGTCCCTTCATTACGCCGTTGTCGCGCGTGCGCTGAATCAGGCAGGCAACGGCGCTTCTCGGATCAATGATGGAAATGATCTTGGCATAGTCCATGCCGGCTTCATATACGCGCCCGATCAGCCCATCCTCATTGATGACTGCCATGCCCGCCTTTACGCCGTTAAGCGTACCGCGGTTGATGGCAAACACATCAAACCAGCGTCCGCTTTCCTTGGCGATCACGCGCGCATAGATCGGATCAAGCTCCTGATATCGCTGCTGTGCATCTAGCAGCGCACGCAGACGTATATTTTCCTGCTCCTGCTCCTCAAGCTGGGAGACCCGATAGCTGAGCGTCATAATCTCAAGCTGTGCGTCCTCATAATCCTCCTGAAGCTTATTGCGGTCTTTGAAGCCCTGCACCTTTTCCTCGATCCAAAGCGTCACCGAATTGACAGCATTCTGAACAGGAGAAAGCAGTGATCCCACCGCATTTTCAGGAACGGACAGCGTATTCTGTGCGCGCGCCCATATGAAGAAGGCAATTGCTACCGCCGCCAGCGTAACCAGAATCGCATAAATAACCTGACCGACTCTAAAGCGCGGCTGTGCGCTTCTGCCGTGCTGCGCAGGCGCCGCCTTTTTCTGGCTATCCTTTGCCTGCTTGAGCGATCTCTGCGCTGCATTCTGTCCAGGCTGCTTTGCGATGTTCTGTACCGGCTTCTGTGCAGATGCGTCAGACGGCTTCTTCATCGGCTTCTGCACCGCATTCTGCGTTGGTCTGTCTGCTGTTTTTTTCACCGCGCTGCTGCTCTGCACACGCTGCTGCGGCTTGACCTTCCCTGAACTTTCACGGGATGTTTCTTTATGTGCCATGTCGTTATCCTTTCAGCTTCCGTTTGTATTCTGTCCTTGCGAACACTTATTCCGCAGTCAGTTCCGCCGAGCCGCTTTTAACCAGCAGATCAAGCAGCCGTTCGCTGGAAGCAATCATGCCCAGACCGATGGCGATATCCTCTCTGGGATGCTCGCTCATATGTACCGGCACGCCGGTTTCCTTTTCAAGGCGTCTTGCCAGTCCGTGAAGCTGTGCGCCTCCACCGGTAATCTGTATGCCGCCGTCATGAATATCGGCTGCAAGTTCCGGCGGCACATTGTACAGCGCATTGCGAATCGCATCCACCAGCTGGCGCACCGGCTCATCGAGCGCCTTCAGTATGTCAGCAGCGGTAGTCTCGATCGACATCGGACGTCCGGTCGCTGCCTCCTTGCCCTTGAGCAGCACGGGATTCTCATCTTCGGCTGCATCCTTCTTGTCTACCGTGCCGATTTCCTTTTTGAGCTGCTCAGCAGTCCGCATACCGATGATGATACCCTTCTCACGCCAGTACCAGCGCACGATCGCTTCGTCCATCGCCAGACCACCAAATCGCAGCATTCTTAGCGCGACCACACTGTTCATCGAAAGTACCGCAATCTCCGTAGCGCCGCCGCCAAGAGACACGATCAGTGTGCCGTGCGGCGTAGAGATATCCAATCCGGCGCCGATCGCCGCCGCCACCGGATTGAGCACCGCTGCCATGCGTTTTGCGCCGGTAGCGTTCATCGCCTGAAAGAGTGCGCCGCGCTCCACGCGGGTAGCACCGCCCATAAGCCCGGTCACCAGAAGCGCCTTTTCAAGCGGCTTTTTGCGCTCGGTAGCTTTTTCGGCAAGCGCCAGCATCAAGAGCGCTGTCATTTCAATATCCGCCACCACACCATTTTGAATGGGACTTATCAGCTCGGTATCGTGCGCAGTGCGTCCACTCATGGCACGCGCTTCGCTGCCCACGCACAGCACGTCCTGCATATTTTCCGCATTGACCAGCACCTGCGTCGGCTCTCTAAGCACCAGTTCATTTTCCACCGTCAGATAGACTGATGTCTGCATACTTCCCAGATCCATGCCGATTCCGTTGAGTCCAAATATCGCCATTTTGCATCCTCCCCTCGCATCGCCGGGCGAGTACTGCTGCGCCGCCTGTCGTCTTTGGAGCAGCTTCCCGGTCCGACCCCTTTGCTTTTGAACGGTTTATATCTAAATATTCTTCCAATCAAATATTTCCAAGACGCATATTTCAGCGATTTTGTTGCGTTTTCATGCGGCAGTTCTTTATGCCATGCGGCAAATTTCATCCAGCATTTCTCCCAGCTTTTCGACAGGCAGTCCGATCACATTGGTTTTGGAGCCTTCATATCCGACCACAAACGCACCCGCGCCGCCCTGAATGGCATATGCGCCGGCTTTGTCCATCGGCTCACCGCCTGCCACATAAGCACAAATCTCCGCTTCGCTGATCGGACGAAATTTAACGCCCGTTCGTTCTGCGCTCGTAAGTACTTTGCCGCTTTTTGCATCCATCACGCACACACCGGTAAATACATCATGCACTCTGCCCGACAGGCTGCGCAGCATACGGCGTGCGTCCTCCTCATCGGCAGGCTTGCCCAGCGCTCGATCATCCAGTGCCACCAGCGTGTCCGCTGCCACGATGATTCCGCTTTCTCTGCGCGCCGCCACCGCCCTTGCCTTGCGCTCGGCAAGTACCGCTACCATTTTATCGGGCGTGCCGCTGACGTGTTCATCCACATCCGGCACATCAATTTCAAACGAAACGCCCATTTCACCCAGCAGCTCACGCCGTCTGGGAGATCCGGACGCAAGGATCACGCCTTCGATCGGTGCATTCTGCTCCATATCGACCACGATGAATCCACTCCCTTCCACATAGGCACAATTCAGTACTATATCATTATATCATATGCGATGAAAAGAAGAAACCATGTAAATGAAATCGCCTGTAAATTGTCATCTTCTTGGCTTTCGCAAAAAATGGACGGCATATCGCATCGGCAGCGGCGGAAAACTAAACTGCGAAATGTTCGGGAAGGGATTTGATGAAGATGCTCAAAAAAATGGATCGCGCTTCACGTCGGCGGCTGACCGGATGGATGCTGTCGGCGCTGACCACACTTCTGCTGACCTCGCAGCCGGTTCGTTCTCTTACCGAGCTGCCCGATTCCATCCATCTGACGCGCGGCTACAGCACCTCTCTTACGCTGAGCGCACTGCTCGATGCAGACATTGACGGCAGCGCTGCCGCATTGTCAAGCATGGACGAAACGCTCTTAGGCTCCAATGCACTGACGCTGCGCGCACAGCAGACCGGCAGCTCGTCGCTCACTCTGCGGCTGATGGGTCTTTTTCCTTTTAAAACGATCCCGGTAAGCGTTGAGGAGGAAAAAATACTCATCCCCGGCGGCTCTTCAATCGGCATCGCCATACGCACACACGGCGTGCTGATCGTAGGTTCATCCGATCTGGGCGGCTCTACGGTCAGTCCGGCGCGGCAGGCAGGCTTGCTGCCCGGCGACTTGATCCGCGAGGTGGACGGCATCGCCGTTTCCGATTCGCAGCATCTCAGCCAGCTGATCTCCTCCGGCGAGGAGGTCAGGCTGACCGTCGTGCGCGGCGACAGCACCTTTACCCTGCCGCTTACACCCGCGCTTGATCCGCGCGACAACGTATACCGGCTGGGCGCATGGGTGCGCGACAGCACCGCAGGCATCGGCACGCTGTCCTTCTATGATCCTGAAAGCGGACGCTACGGCGCGCTCGGTCATGCGATCACCGATGTGGATACCGGACAGGTGCTTGATGTTCAGAACGGCGAGATCATCGAAAGCGAGATCACACAAATTCATCGCGGCGAGGCAGGCGCACCCGGCGAGCTGATCGGACAATTCAATACCGCAGCCTCTCCTCTGGGTATCATCGACACCAACAGCGTGTGCGGCATCTATGGAGACGCCGCCGAGGATATGCTCTGTCCGTTATATCCGCAGGGCGTGCCGATCATGTCAAGCGACGAGGTGCAGGTCGGCAGCGCGCAAATACTGACCACGCTCGACGAGACCGGCATACAGGCATATGACTGCGAAATTATCAAGATCGCGCGCCAAAGCGGACTTACGCAGCGCAATCTCATTGTACGCATCACCGACGAGGCACTGCTTCAAAAGACCGGCGGCATCGTGCAGGGCATGAGTGGCAGTCCCATCCTTCAAGACGGCAGACTGGTGGGCGCGATAACTCATGTTTTTATCAACGATCCGACCACGGGATATGGGATTTTTATTGAAAATATGCTGGAGGCGGCAGGATAGCGGAAGGTGCTG
>CAZYQB010000021.1:0-14309 GCA_964649595.1 uncultured Oscillospiraceae bacterium
ATCCACGCCGCCGGAGAGCGCCATCAGCGCGTGACCGTTGCCCACCTGCGCGCGGATCTCCTGTATCTTGTGCTGAACGAAGGTGGGGATCGACCACCAGCGCTCGCAGCGGCAGATGTCACCTATGAAGTTGTTGAGGATGGTCAGCCCCTCGGGGTCGTTGGCTTCGATCTCATACTGCAGTGCAAAGAGACGCTTGCGCTCATAGGCAAAGGCGGCGGTCATGCCATCAGCCTGTGCTACGGTGCGGAAGGTTTCGGGCAGTTCTACCGCATGAAGCCGCTTGACGGGGCGTTCGCAAGATGAAACGCCGTCAAACAGCGGGCAGGAGGTATCCACTTCAATGCGCAGCATACTTTCGGCAATGTGAGTCTTGAGCACACGTCCGCCCAGTTGTTTGAGCATATGACGTGCGCTGGCGCCCATTGCCAGCACGGGCGTGCGCAGCAGGTATACCTCATAGGCACACTCAAGGTCGCGGTCATCGCGTCCGCCTGCCATCAGTATGCCCTGCGGATTATCCTGTTTGATCAGATCGATGGGTGCGCTGTAGGGCAGCACTTCGCAATATACGCCTGCATTGCGCAGCATTCGCGCCATTGCCTGCGCCTGATTTCCGCCGAAATCGAGAATCAGTATCATATCTTTGTTCATGGTTGTCCCTCCGACTGTATTATTGCCGGTGATAAAGCTTTTTGAATTTTCAATGAGTGGATAGGCTCCCTCATTGAGGGAGCTGTCTGCGAAGCAGACTGAGGGAGTTTAGGATCTGTCCTTATCGTTTGGGTTCGTCTTTTTTTGCGGGGCGCTTGTCTACGATGGCGATTTTTCGCTCGATCTGCGCGGCAACATCGATGTGCAGCGTGCGGGCAAGCTGCAGACCGTACATCATGATGTCGGCAAATTCCTCAGCGATCAGGGCAGTCTTTTCTTCCAGCTCGCCGTGCATCAGTGCGCGCACATCCTCCGGGTTCATCCATTGGAAATGCTCCAGAAGCTCGCTCATCTCCACGGTCATTGCCATGGCGACCTGCTGCGGATTTTGAACGCCTTCCTCGCCCCAGCCTTTTCTCAGGCACAAGGCATGAACCGCTTCTTTAAGTTCGGCGATGGTTGTTTTATGGTCATTCATTACTGCTGCCTCGATTCGTTTCATCTAATACTTGCTATACAGTATATCACATTTTACAGAAAATGCAAACTACACTTTTGTATGATAAAGGACGGAAGTCGTTCATTTTTATGTCAGGCACTGCGGCGTGCAAAAGGTTTCATCCATTATATATATGATTTTGATGCGCAATGTATTTCGGTATTTGTGTGTCAAAATCGGGAAGGGGATTATTTTTGTTCTTAATATGTTGACGAAATTGTTTTAACATAGTATAATACAACATTGTATGAATCTTGCTGTGTGCACCTTGTTCATGGGGTGTTCACACGCTCAGGGAGGACTTTAAGGGCATGAAAAACAGGAAGAATGGGGCAAATCCCCGCACGAAGAGCATTATAACGCTCTGTATCGTCGTGCTGCTGGTTGCAGTGGTGGGTGCGCTCGCCATCGGCGGCACGCAGGTCGGCAAGTACATCGTAAAGCCGGTCGGTCAGGCGATCAGCCTGGGTCTGGATCTGCGCGGCGGTGTTTACGCCGTGTATCTGGGCGATACCACTGCTGAAAACTTCGATGAGCAGATGGACGCTACCGTTACCATCATGCGCAACCGTCTGACCTCGACGGGCTATACCGAAGCAAATATCACTCGTCAGGGCAGTGACCGCATCCGCATTGAGATTCCGGATGTGCAGGATCCCAACGAGATCCTTGAAATCGTAGGCACTCCCGCGCACCTCGAATTCCTCGATCCCGAAGGCAATGTCATTATGGAAGGCAAAGACATCGTGACTGCCAGCGCGGCAACCGTGGATGGCGCTTATTATGTTTATTTTGAACTGAGCGAGGAAGGCAAGGCAGCCTTTGCCGAAGCCACTGCCGCCAATGTAGGTCAGGCGATCTCCATCGTGCTGGATGATACTGTTATTTCCGCGCCCACCGTCAACGAGCCGATCACCGGCGGCAGCGGTCAGATCAGCGGCGATTTCACCGCCGAGGAAGTCATCAATCTGGCAAACCTCATCATGTCGGGCGCTCTGCCGCTGGATATTCAGCTGATCGAGTCGAGCGCCGTTTCTGCAACGCTGGGCGTTGAGGCGCTGGATTCCTCTGTTATCGCTGGCGTCATCGGCGTTATCCTCATCATGATCTTCATGATCGCCATGTATCGTCTGCCCGGTCTGGTAGCGGACGTTGCGCTGTGCATCTATATGCTGATCGTGTTCTATGCGCTGGCGCTGGTTCCCGGCGTACAGCTCACCCTGCCGGGCATCGCCGGTATCGTGCTGGGCATCGGCATGGCGGTTGACGGCAACGTCATCATCTTTGAGCGCCTGCGCGAGGAGCTCAAGGGCGGTCGCTCCATCGGCGCTGCGGTGGAACGCGGCTACAAGAACGCGCTCAGCTCCATCGTTGACTCCAACGTGACCACCATCATTGCGGCGGTCGTACTGATGTACTTCGGCACCGGCTCCATCAAGGGCTTTGCCATCACGCTGCTTATCGGTGTTATCACCGCTATGATCTCGTCTCTGCTGGTCACTCGCTTCCTGCTGGATAATGTGGTCAAGCTGGGCGTGAAGAATCCCAAGCTGTACAGCCGGTAATGAAAGGAGAAAATCATCATGGAAAAGAAGATGAATAAGCAGTTCTTTACCGGAAACACGCGGATCTGCCTGATGATCTCCGCTGCGATCATCGTCGTGGCGCTGGTTATGTCTCTGTTTGGTATGGGCATGAATCTGGGCATCGACTTCACGGGCGGCTCTCTGCTCAAGTATGAAATGGGCACTGATTTCGACGTAACGGTCGTTGAAGCTGCACTCAAGGAAGCAGGCATCAACGAATCCCAGATCGCCAAGGCAGGCGACGGCGAAGTCAAGACCGAGCTGCAGATCCGCACCAAGGATCTGGGCGAAACCGCAGAGGATATGCGCGTCGTCTTTGAGGAAAAGCTGCAGGAAACCTATCCCGATGCCGCGTTCATTACGACCGATACCGTGGGTGCGGTTGCCGGTCGTGACCTGATCGCCAATGCGGTCAAGGCGTGCCTGATCGTGTTCGTATGCCTGCTGATCTACATCGCCATTCGCTTTGACTTCTATTCCGGTCTGGCGGCACTGGTCGCGCTGGCACACGACATCCTCATCATGATCTCTTTGATGGTGTTTACCCGCAACATTTATCAGGTCAACTCGCCCTTCATCGCGGCACTTTTGACCATCATCGGTTACTCCATCAATAACACCATCATTATCTTTGACCGCATTCGCGAGAACAACCGCAAGTATGAATACAAGGAAGGCTCCCGCAAGAACGTGGTCGAGGTCAGCGTTCGTCAGACCCTGTCGCGTACGCTCAACACCACCATCACCACCCTCATCACGCTGGTCATGCTCTACATTTTGGGCGTTGACTCCATCCGCGAGTTTACCTTCCCGCTGATCGTCGGTATGCTGGCTGGCGTATATTCCTCCGTCATGCTCAGTGGTCAGATCTGGGCACACTGGATCGATCACAATACCTTCGCGCCCGTTCTGAACCTCTTCAAGCGCAAGAGCGCTAAGACGGTAAAGGAGCCCAAGAAGGCAAAGAAGGCGTAATCAGTTTCATAGCCGGCCTTTCTCCTGTGCATATGCGCAGGAGAAAGGCTGACTTGTTTTTTTCGCCTGACGGCGAAAAAAATGATGTGTGTGCTGCGCGCCGAGGCGCGTGATATGTTCACCTGCGGTGAACGATTTAAGATGTCGGCGCGGTTTATCTCATAGTATCAGGAAGGAAAACGAAAGCATATGCACAGATTGATCCAGCGCTTTGGGCGCGCGTGTGAATGGGAAAAGCCGGAGGATATGAGCGAGCTGATGCATTCGCTGCTTCAGCGGCGCGGTATCCGTTCGGCGGAGGAGGCGCAGGCATTTCTGCATCCGGATGAGCATCAGCTGCACGAGGCGTATCTGCTGCCGGGGATCAAAGAGGCGGTAGAGCGCATTTTGGAGGCACGCAGAGATCTTGAGGATGTATGTGTATTCGGCGATTACGATGTGGACGGCGTGTCGGCATCGGCGCTGTTGAGCACCTTTCTGAAAGAGGAAATGGGAATGAGCGTGGGCGTATATATTCCTTCGCGCCATGAGGAAGGATATGGTCTGAACGATAACGCCGTCATTCAGATCGCCAAGGATGCCACGCTGCTCATTACGGTAGACTGCGGCATCAGCTGCGCGGCGGAGGTGCGTCTGGCAAAGTCGCTGGGCATGGATGTGATCGTGACCGATCATCACCGACCGGGCGACAACATTCCCGAGGGCATTGTGATCGATCCGCTGTTGGGAGGATATCCTTTTCAGAGTCTGTGCGGCGCGGGGGTCGCGTTCAAGCTGATCTGCGCATTGTCGCAGGAGCTGGACAGAGAGCAGGGAATACAAAGCGAAATTCCGGGTTGGTCGCGCGCGCAGAAATATATCGATCTGGCGGCGCTGGCGACGGTGGCGGATCTGGTGCCGCTGATCGATGAAAATCGCGTGATTGTGTCGTTGGGTTTAAAGAGGATCAATGCGCAGCCGCGCACGGGCATCAAGGCACTCATTGCGGCGGCAGGACTTGAAGGGCGTACCATTACGGCAGGCAATATCGGCTTTCAGATCGCACCGCGGCTCAATGCCAGCGGGCGATTGGGCGATGCGCGCCGCGCGCTCACGCTGCTGAGCGCAAAGAGCGATGCGGAGGCGGCGCCCATTGCGCAGGAGCTGGAGCAGGAGAATATCAATCGCCGAAGCTGTGAGCAGAAGATCGTGGAAGAAGCGCTGGGCATGATGGCGGATTATGATCTGCTGGAGCATAAGATCATCGTGCTTGTGGGCAGTGATTGGAACAGCGGCGTGATCGGGCTGGCGGCATCCCGACTGGTCACGAAATACTTCTATCCGGTGATACTGCTCTCCGAGAAGGACGGCGTGTGTACCGGCTCGTGCCGCAGTATTCCGGGGGTGGACATATTCGCTGCGCTAACCTCGTGTGCCGATCTGTTCGTGAAATACGGCGGACACAAGCAGGCGGCAGGACTGACCATAGAGCGCGGCAAGGTGGAAGAGCTGGTCGCGCGGCTGGATGAATATATTATTGAGAATGTAACGCCGGATGAATATATTCCGCAGATGGAGTACGATATTTCTCTTACGCTCGATGCAGTGCATGAGGATGCAGTGCGGCAGATGGAGCTGCTGCAGCCCACCGGGTTTGGCAATCCGTCTCCGGTGATATTGAGTGATGTGTGGGTGGATTCGGTGCGTGCGGTGGGCAAGGAAGGCGCGCATCTTCAGATGAAGCTCTCCGATGATTTCGGACAGGTATCTGCAGTCTGCTTCGGAGAGGGAGCGCGCGCCGGAGAACTGTCGGGACAGAATCGAAAAATGCTTCATGCACCGCAGCTTAATGTGTGGCGCGATCGGGTAAGCGTGCAGTGCGAGGTCAAAAATATTCTCGAAAGTGATTCTGAGTCAGTATTTGATGCGTTTGAAAGTAAATTTACACGATTTTTGCGTATATCCTTAACAGAAGTGCTATATAATAAAAACTTAAATCATTTAACTGTAAAGCCTGAGAAGGTTCCGCTTTCGCTGGTATCGGCGTGGCTCAAGCGCTATGCGCAGGGCACGGCGATTCTGGCGGCGAGCAAGGAAGGCGCATATCACCTTAGGGAGTTTCTAAAGAGGGAATATGCGCAGGATGCCATAGAGATCCATGCAGGGCGCTGGAGCGAGGATGCGCGCGCATTCAATGCGGCGTTTCTCTGTCCGTGCGGCGTGCCGAAGGTCAGATATGAGCGCGTGATCCTCTGGGATGCGCCCAGGGAGGCGTTTGGCGAGCTGCCGCAGGGCGAGCTGATGCGGCTGGATGAGAAGCTGTACGGTGAATGGATGAATCAGCTTCCCACGGTGGACAGAATGCGCCAGATATTTGTGGCGGCGAGATCGCTTGCCCGAAGGGGCACGGTTCTGAGGATGACTGCTGCCGACGTAGAAAACGAAGTGGCGCGCGCTGCAGGCGGACACTGGCTGGAAGCTGCCGCCGCACTTGCCGTCCTTCGCTCGATGAAGCTGATCGGTGCGCAGAGGGAGAGACTGGAACTGCTGCCTTCGCACAAGAGCGATCCGCTATGGGATCCGGTTTATAAGAGGATTAAAGCCATCAGAGATTACGCATCAGGGAAAGGGTGAATGCTGTGACCGACACGCACATGGGTCCTATTTTGTCGAATCAGGAATTTTCCAGAGAGGATATTGCAGACATCCTTGCTGCCATTGCGGAGTATCATCCCAATGATAACCTTGCGCTGGTGGAGAAGGCGTATCTTTATGCCGCCGAGGCGCACAGGGGGCAGATGCGCAAGTCGGGCGAGCCGTATATCATCCATCCGATTGCGGTGGCGGGCACGCTGGCGGGGCTGATGCTCGATGCCACCACCGTTGCGGCAGGCTTTCTGCATGACTGCGTAGAGGATAACGATGGCATTTGCAGAGAGGATATTGAGCGCGAATTCGGCGCCGAGGTTGCGCTGTTGGTGGACGGCGTTACAAAGCTGAACCGACTGGATTTTACCAGCAAGGAAGAGCAGCAGGCGGAAACGCTCAGAAAAATGTTTCTTGCGATGGGCAAGGACATACGAGTGGTGCTGATCAAGTTGGCGGACCGTCTGCACAATATGCGAACACTCAAGTTCCAAAAGCCCGAAAGGCAAAAGCCTATCGCCAAGGAAACACTGGATATTTACGCGCCGCTGTGTCACCGGCTGGGACTGTTTACCATTAAGCCCGAGCTGGAGGATCTGTCGCTGAGATATATCGATCCCGAAAGCTATCAGCAGCTGAGGGAAATGGTGGGACAGAAGTTCAAGGAGCGCAAAGAGGTCGTAGATCTGATCGTGCAGACGCTGCGCGAGGCATTGGAAAAGGAAGGCATCAAATGCGACGTCAACGGCAGACCGAAGCACTTTTACAGCATCTACCGCAAGATGAAAACACAGGGCAAGAGCTTTGAACAGATCCATGATCTGTTTGCGGTGCGCGTGATCGTGGAGTCGCTCAAGGATTGCTACGCTGCACTGGGTGTGGTGCATATGCTGTTTATGCAGGTCCCAAACCGCTTCAAGGACTATATTTCCATGCCCAAGGGCAATATGTACAGATCGCTGCATACCACCGTGCTGGGACAGACCGGCGAACTGCGCGGTCAGACCTTTGAGGTGCAGATCAGAACGAAAGAGATGCATCAGACTGCCGAGTACGGCATCGCCGCGCATTGGAGATATAAGGAAGGCAGACAGATCGACAAGCTGGACGATAAGCTGTATTGGCTCAGACAGTTGTTGGACTGGCAGAACGAAACGCGCGATTCCGAAGAATTCATGAATGCGCTCAAGACCGATCTGTTCAGCGATGAGATTTTCGTATTTACGCCCAAGGGCGACATCATCAACCTGCCCAAGGGCGCAACACCCATTGACTTTGCCTACCGCATCCACTCCGCCGTGGGCAATCGCTGCGTAGGTGCGCGTGTCAATCAGCACATTGTAAAGCTGGATGAAGAGCTGAACACCGGCGACTTCGTGGAGATCATGACAAGCTCCTCCTCGAAGGGCCCGTCGCGTGATTGGCTGACCATCTGCCAGACCTCAGAGGCAAAAAGCAAGATACGCACCTTCTTCAAAAAGGAGTTCCGTGAGGAGAATCTGGAACGCGGACGCGAAATGCTAGAACTGGAAGCCAAGCGGCAGAACTTCATACTGGGTCATCTGGCTCGAAACGAATATCTGGAGCCGGTCTATCGCCGCTACTCGCTGCATTCTCTGGATGATCTGTGCATTGCGGTGGGCGTGGGTGCGCTCTCTTCTGGTCAGGTCGTAAACCGCCTGATCGATGAATACCGCAAGAATCATCATATCGAGGTGATGCCCGAGATCAAGCCGCAGCCCCGTCCTCAGAGCCGCTTACAGGGCAAGGAGGAAAAGACGAGGGAATACTCTTCTCACGGCATTGTGGTGGAGGACAGTGAAGATGTGGATATGCCGGTGCGCACCGCGCGCTGCTGCACGCCGCTGCCGGGGGACGACATCGTGGGATTCATTACCCGCGGACGCGGCATATCGGTGCATCGCCGCGACTGCACCAACATGAAATCGCTGCTTACCGAGCCGGAGCGCTTCCGTGCCGTTCACTGGGCGCAGAGCGTACAGGAGAGCTATGAGGTAAGCCTGAGCATCGTCGCCTGCGACCGCACCGGACTGCTGGCGGATATTTCCCATATGCTTGCGCAGCAGCAGGTGCCCATTATCGAAATTGCCGCGCGTGCCAATCAGAAGAGCACCAGTATCACCACGACCATTCGTCTGGTGGTCCAGATCAACGGTGTGAAGAAATTCGATGACATCGTAAGCCGCTTGAGAAAGCTGAGCGACGTGCTGGAGGTCATCCGCACGGGCAACGGATAGAGATATTATGCTACCAAAAGGCTCCCTCTAAGAGGGAGCTGTCACAGTCGGTTCGCCGTATGGCGAGAGAATGTGACTGAGGGAGTTCGTTTTCCTCGTTCTTCAAAAAGGCTTGATGTGGGCAAGGGAGTTGTGAACTCCCTCAGTCTGCTTCGCAGACAGCTCCCTCCTTGAGGGAGCCTTTTGGAGACAAATAGACATAGTAGGAGTTTTTTATATATGCGTTGTGTAGTACAGAAGGTGACGCACGCCTCCGTTACGGTGGAAGGCGAGGTCGTCGGCAAGATCGGCGCAGGTTTTATGGCGCTGGTGGGCGTGGAGAACGGCGATACCGAAGCGGATGCAAACTATATTGCTTCAAAGATCACCGGACTGCGCATTTTTGAAGATGCCGCTGACAAGATGAATCTTTCCCTCAAGGATGTGGGCGGTGAGGTGCTGCTGGTATCGCAGTTTACGCTGCTTGCCGATGCACGCCACGGACGCAGACCGAGCTTTATCGGCGCGGCACGTCCCGAAGTGGCGCAGCCGCTGTGCGAGGTACTCAAGCAGAAGATCGAAAGCGCGGGCATTCACGTTGAAACCGGACGCTTCCAGACCCATATGGAAGTGGAGCTGCTCAACGACGGCCCGGTTACGATTCTGCTGGACAGCAAAAAGCTGTTCTGATATACTTTATTTCGTCGCTTCGCGGTTGGGTGTGTGCTGATCGCGGAGCGATTTTTCTAAAGGAATAAACTTTGCAGGAAATGAGGACAACGTGATGAATGATCTCAATATCCGATATATAGAAACCGGACCGCTGGAAGCCAACACCTATCTGCTCTGGCTGGAGGATAGGGAGGATATGCTCATCATCGATCCGGGCGACGATCTGGGCGTGATTGAAGCGATGCTGCTCGCGATTGGACGAAAGCTGACCGATATACTGCTTACTCACGGTCATTTTGACCATATTCTCTCCGCTGCGCCGCTTGCCAAAAAGTATGGCGCGCGCATTCACGTTCATCCCAGAGATGCGCATATGCTGACCGACAGGCAGGCATCGCTGTATTCGTTTATGATGTGCGATGCGCCGTTTGAAGCGGTGGAGGCGGACGCGCTTTTTCCCGATCAGGATGAGTGGGAAATGGAGATATGCGGCATTCGCTTTAAAGGAATGTGTACGCCGGGACACACCAAGGGCAGCGTGTGCCTGCTGGATGAGGCACATTCGGTGATCTTCACGGGAGATACCATCTTTGCTTACGGATGCGGCAGAACGGATTTCCCCGGCGGCAGTGATCGGGAGATGAGCAGCTCGATCTCAAAGCTGCTGCTGCTCGACGGAAGGCTGAGCGTATATTCCGGACACGGCGGCATGGACAGCATGAGCAATATCGCAGCACGGTGGAAATAAAGCCAGAGGCTCTCTACTAAGCGCAAACATTAGAGGGGCTTTCTCCAAAAGGCTCCCTCGGGGAGGGAGCCTTTTGGAGAAGAATAGTACAAGGAGATACGATCAATGATTAGACTGATTACCAATCTTCCGGAGTTTTTCGGGGATATTTCGGAAACGCTCCGACTGTTTTTGGGACAGGTGGAGATCTCGATGGAAGCGGGCGATGTGATCGTTGAGCATATCCATCGGGAAAAAAACGGAAAATGGATAGAGTCGTTTTCGATGCAGCAAGCGACGTATGAGCATACTGCGCCCATCGTGCGCGGCGGACTGATCGAAAAGAGAATGCTCAAGCGCGCCGTAAAGACTGCCTGCTTTTTGATGCTTAGGGAAAAGACGGGCGATGTGCCGCCGTGGGGATCGCTTACCGGCATCCGCCCGACGCGCATACTGTATGAACTGCTCTCCGAAGGATTGGATGAGGATACGGCGGTAAAGGAGCTGAGCCGCCGGTTTTATGTGTCCGAGGAGAAGGCAGAGCTGCTTCGAGATATCATCCATATGCAGACCGGGCTGATCGACGCGCCGGAAAATGAATATGATCTGTATATCGGAATTCCCTTCTGCACCACGCGCTGCACCTATTGCTCGTTTGCATCGGGTGAGCTGGGCAACGGCAGGCTGGTGGAGCCGTATCTGGATGCGCTGATGAAGGAGATTCGTCTTTCTGCCGCACTGATGGAGGAAAAAGGCTTGAAGCTGCGCGCCGCATACATGGGCGGCGGCACGCCTACCTCTCTAAATGCCGAGCAGCTGGATCGACTGCTTGACGAAGCGCAGCAATACTTTCCAGATGCACGGGAATGGACGGTGGAGGCAGGACGCCCGGATACGATCAGCCGCGATAAGCTGGCAGTTATGAAAAAGCATGATATCGGGCGCATTTCTGTAAATCCGCAGACCTTTTCCGATCAGACGCTGCGCGTCATAGGGCGCGCGCATACCACGCAGGATACGCTGGATGCGTATCATCTGGCGCGCGAGATGGGCTTTGACCACATCAATATGGATCTCATCTGCGCACTGCCGGGTGAAACGAAGGCGGATTTTGAGCGCACGCTGGACATCACCACCTCGCTTGATCCGGAGAGCATCACCGTGCATACCCTTGCCATCAAGAGATCGAGCCGCCTGCATGAGCAGGGCTATGCGCAGATCGGCGCGGATGCCGCCGGAGAGATGGTGTCCTTTGCGCGAAACCGGCTCAGAGATTGCGGATACCAGCCGTATTATCTCTATCGACAGAAGTATATGGCGGGCAATTTGGAAAATGTAGGCTATGCCAAGGCAAAGCACGCCTGCCTGTATAATATCGATAATATGGAAGAAACCACCAAGATCCTTGCACTGGGCGCAGGTGCCATCACCAAATGGATCTACTCCAGAGAGCGCCGCATCGAACGCGCACCCAATGTGAAAAACATTGAGCAGTATATTGCCCGGGTGGAGGAAATGGTAGAGAGAAAGCGGACTTTGGTGGAGGGATAATGTTATGAAGAAGAATACAAAAAAATCCAACCGCCTGCTCAGGCTGATCCTGACGGCGGTGGTGGTCATCGGTCTGTGTACCGCATCGGTATGCCTGTATGTGCATTTTACCGAGCCGGATTATTCCTCGGTGCCCTATCCTACGGTCACGATGACCATGCGCACCGGAGAGAAGATCGTGCTGGAGCTGTATCCTGATGTGGCACCGAACACGGTGGCAAACTTCGTTTCGCTGGTGCAGGATGGCTTTTATGACGGGCTGACCTTTCACCGCGTCATCGCAGGCTATATGATCCAGGGCGGCGATCCTCAGGGCAACAGCACCGGCGGCCCGGGCTACAGTATCAAGGGCGAGTTTGCGGCAAACGGCGTGAAGAATGACCTCAAGCATGAACGCGGCGTAATCTCCATGGCGCGCGCCAAAGACTATGATTCGGCAGGCAGTCAGTTCTTCATCATGCACCAAAGCTACTCCGCATGGGACGGTCAGTATGCGGCGTTCGGCAGAGTTATTGAAGGGATGGATGTGGTGGACAAGATCGCCACTACCAAAACCGATCAAAACGACAAGCCGCTGACCGAATGGCGTATCGATACCGTGACAGTCGATACCCATGGCATGACCTACATTCCCGTAACCATTCAGTGATCGCACATCCGATCCGGGTGTAAAAAGGCTTATATTTTTTAAGGAGGAAAAAACTATGTCCAATCCCATCATCACCATCGAAATGGAAAACGGCGGCGTCATCCGTGCCGAGCTGTATCCCGAAATCGCGCCCATCACCGTAGAGAACTTCGTATCTCTCGCGAAGAAGGGCTTCTATGATGGACTGACCTTCCATCGCATCATTCGGGGCTTCATGATTCAGGGCGGCGATCCTAAGGGCAACGGCACCGGCGGCCCGGGTCATACCATCAAGGGTGAGTTTGCGGCAAACGGCGTGAAGAACGATCTCAAGCATACTCGCGGCGTGCTGTCGATGGCGCGTTCTGCAATGCCCAACTCCGCAGGCAGCCAGTTTTTTATCATGCACGCCGATGCACCGCATCTTGACGGTCAGTATGCCGCATTCGGCAAGGTGATCGAGGGCATGAACGTGGTGGATGAGATCGCTGATGTGCCCACCTTCTACGATCAGCCCTTCTTTCCGCAGGTGATGAAGCGCCTGACGGTGCAGTGATGTGTTCGCCTGCGGCGAACATGATGTTTCGCTCTGCGAGCGAAGATTTGGTTTGTCGTGCTTTGGTTTGAGCAAAGAGAAATGCCGCCGTGTCCGATTGGGGTCGGATGCGGCGGCATTATGTTTTTTTGGGGGGGTCAGTGAAAGAGCTTCAAAAGGGCGATGAGCAAGGCGATCTGTGCGATCAGCATGGCAGGCACGCCGATGCGGAATTTATTTTTCTGGGTTTTATGACGAAAAAGTCTCATGCCCAGTAGACCGCCCGGTGCTGCCAGCGGTGCGCAGCACAGAAGCAGTACGCGTTCGGGAATGCGCCAGCGATTTTTGACGGCGCGGCGCTTGTCGATGCCCATGGCGGCAAAAGCGACCAGATTGGCAATAAGGATGAGAATAAGTATCCACTTCATGTACGGTTCCTCCTGTATGGAAATGGCGGTGTAAGAACATTTCGTTGCGTGTATGCGTATTCCTGCGCCGGGGAAGAGCGTTTTTTGAAGTAAACGCAACAAAAAAGACGAAAATTGAATTTTTTTGTCATATATGAAAGAGTTATTGCAGATATGCTTGACAATGCAATGCGATTGACATATACTGAAAAAAGATTGTGACATGAAGAAAGAATAGAAAGTGGGTGCCGAAATTGAATCGATCTGCGATTAAGCGCCTTATCAGCCTGATTGTGTGTCTTGCGCTGCTGATGGGCACGGTAGGAACGATGGTGTTTGAGAGTGATGCGCCCGAAGTGGCATTTGCTCAAACAGATATATATGGACCTCTCTCCTATGGCATGAGAGATAACGATGCGGTAAGGCAGATGCAGCTCAGGCTCAATGAGCTGGGATATCTGAACTCCGGTGCCACCGGCGGCTATTGGGATCAGACCGCAACCGCAATAAAGGCGTTCCAGAAGGCGGTCGGTATGCCGCTTGACGGAAATACTGCTTCTCGCCAGCTGCTGGAGCTGCTCTATTCCGACGATGCGCCTGCTGCAAACGGCAGCGCGACGAACAGCGGCTCGACAGAGACCGGCGAGATTTACTACGGTATGAATAACAATGATACCGTGCGCCGCGTGCAGAGGATCCTCAGAGAACTGGGTTACTTTAATGGGGATGCCACCGGCAATTATTACAACGAGACTGCTTCTGCGGTAAAGAAGTATCAGCAGGCGATGGGATTGCCGGTAAATGGCAACCTTGTCAGCGAAGAGATGATGGAAATGCTGCTTAACAGCGCAGCGGCGACGACTGCGCCCACGGCGACGGCAACGACTGCGCCCACGGCGACGGCAACGGCTGCAGTTGAAGGCTATGAGCAGCTCAAGTACGGCATGACCGATGATCTGGTCAAACAGATGCAGCGTCGTCTGATTGAACTGGGATATCTGAAGTCTACTGCGACCGGCGGCTATTGGAATGGCACCATGACGGCGGTCAGTGAGTTCTGCAGTGCAATCGGCATGAACGGAGATGGCAAGATCGCAAGTCCCGAAATGCTTGAGATACTGTATTCCTCCAGAGCGCCGTACAAGGGTGCGACCATTGCGCCTACGGCTGAAGCGACGCCCGTGCCTACCGCAACGCCTACTGTGGCGCCTAC
>CAZYQB010000022.1:0-2978 GCA_964649595.1 uncultured Oscillospiraceae bacterium
TATTCGGTCACGGCTGGCTGCTGTTCGGCTCCGATAAGATGTCCAAGTCCAAGGGCAACATCGTATATCCCGGTCCCATCGTGGAGCGCTACGGCGTAGATGCCCTCAGATACTATCTCATGCGCGAGATGCCCTTCGGCTCTGACGGCAACTATACCAACGAAGCCATGCTGACCCGCACCAACGCCGACCTTGCCAACAAGATGGGCAATCTGGTCAGCCGCACCGTCGCCATGATCGAGAAGTATTTCGGCGGCGTCGTGCCCGCACCGGCGGAGGAGACCGAGCTGGAAGTCGCTCTGCGCGAGCGCTACGAGGCACTGCCGGCGCTGATCGAGAAGAACATGAACAATCTGCAGTTCTCCGGTGCATTGGCGGAAATCTGGAAGCTGGTTGAGGACTGCAACGGCTATATCGATCAGACTCAGCCGTGGGTTCTGGGCAAGGACGAAAGCCAGAAGGCACGGCTGGGCACCGTCATGTATTATCTTGCCGAGTGCGTGCGCGCCGTTGCGGTTGCCATTGCACCCACCATGCCCAACACTCCCGAGCGCATTTTTGCTCAGCTGGGCGTAACCGATGCCGAGCTCAAGACCTGGGACTCCATCCAGAAGTTCGGCGGTCTGAAGGCTGGCACCGTGGTTCACAAGGGGGATGCACTGTTCCCGCGCTTCGACATCGCCAAGGAACTGGCTGCACTCTCCGGCGAAAAGGAAGAGGCACCTGCAAAGTCCGAAAAGAAGGACAAGAAAGAAAAGAAGGACAAGAAGCAGGACCAGAAGTCTGAAAAGAAGGCTGAGAAGAAGGAAGAAAAGAAGGTCGAGATTCCCGAAGGAATGATCGGCATTGACGATTTCCTCAAGGTCAAGCTGATTGCCGCCAAGGTCGTTGCCTGCGAAAAGGTGGAAGGCAGCGATAAGTTGCTCAAGGAGACTCTGGATGTAGGCAACGGCGAAACTCGCACGGTTCTCAGCGGCATCGCCAAGCACTACACTCCCGAAGAGATGGTCGGAAAGATGGTCGTTCTCGTATCCAATCTCATGCCCAGAAAGATGCGCGGCATCATGTCTGAGGGTATGCTGCTGTGCGGCGAGGATGAAAACGGCAATCTCAAGTTGCTCTCCTCCGAAGATTCCAAGCCCGGCGCGGTCATCGGCTGATCGTTGAAAAAGTACAGTACTACGTTTTGAAATAAAAATCCTCTCAATTCCAAAGGAATGGGGAGGATTTTTTTATGGAATGCTAAACGGAATATTTAAATCATTCGTCCGGCGTGAGCAGCCATCCGCTGATGAAAATGTAATCGTTAGAGGATTCTCCGGAATAGTTGGCGACATTTACCCGGGAAAGGTGCAGCTTCTTTCCGGAGGGCAGAATCAGTGTGTCTGTAATGAGGTCGGCATTGCCATCGGCAAATTGTGTGCCGTTGAGCAGGGAAGCAAGGTCGATTTCTTCACCGTCGATCATAAAGGTTACGGGAATGTCGATCTGCAGAGGGGAATTGGTGCTGCGATTTGCTTCAAGAAGATCGATGAACGCGGCAACGTCGGTTGTACCGTAGCGAACAGGTTCAAGCGTTTCTATTTCGACAAGGTTCTGTTTTGCAGCATCTTCATCAGTGCCCTCATAGTTATATATGCTGATCCATTCGGCATAGGAATAGCCGCGGGTGTCCAGCTTTTCACGGACAGCCGTTCCGTTGAAGTAATAATAGTGACCATACCAATCGGTATCAACTTTTTCCGGTCTTCCAAAGCCGAACAGCAGCCGCTTTGCTTCCGACAGAGATACGCTGTTTTCCTTGCTTTCGTCTGCGCTGCGGATTGCGTCGATGTGAAGCTGAAGCTGCTCGGTCAGGGAACCTTTGCGGGCGGTTTCATGGTAGAGGTAATCGGCGGCGGAATAAATGATTTCCTGATTTTCCACAGATGCTTCGGAGTTGGGGATAATGTCGCCCTGTGCATCGAACATATTGCTCTCGGTTAGAGCTGTGCGCAGTCGACTTTCCTGATTCATAATCGCCATGTTCTGCGCACTGATCGGCGTGCAGAAGATGATGACGGAAACTGCGCCGGCGGCAAGGAAGAACCAGCTTGCGCGCTTTCTGAAAAGCGAGGTGATGACCACGGCGATGCACAGCGCCGTCCACACGATGCCCAGTACGCGCGCTTCGGTCAGTCCGTAGGCGGAAACGCGCATCCACACGCCGATGCCCTGTACGGCGACGATGGGTACGAGCAGCAGTCCGCCCCACTTTTTAAACCACTTGGACAGCTTGTTTTCTTCTCCGGTCAGCATCAGATGGAAGAATACAAACAGTGTCAGCGCGGCAATGCCGTAGCTGTTCATTACGCCCACGGGCATGGTAAAGGTGACGGCGATTTTTACAACATAGGCAAGCAGTATGCTCAAAAGCAGCAGATACAGCGGCAGCAGTACCACATAGGTGAACTTTCTGAATCCAACGCGCTTGTCAATCGGCGTATCCTCTTTGGGCAGTCCGCCGAGGAACAGCCACGGAGCAAACAGCAGGAAGGAAACATAGGGAATACAAGAGCTGATGATGCTTGCAACGCGCCAGGGAACATTTTGAATCAGTAGTTCGAACACGGCTGTGCAGCAGAGCATCAGTGCGCCGCACAGCACAATGCTGATGCCCAGACACACGAAGAACCAGCCGCATACCTGAGCGATGCGCACGGAAGGATTGTCTTTGTGACTGACCGAATGCAGGCACAGCGCAAGGCAGCACAGGATGACGCCTGCCGGAATCATTCCGGGATTTTCCATCCACACAAACAGCATACCCGTTCCCGCACCAGCAATCGCAGCAATCCATGCAAGCCAATTTCGCCAGCCGTATCGCTCACACAGGCAGGAGGCGGCAGTGCCGAACAGCAGAGAGATAATAAGCGCGGCGCTGATGTAGTTGAGAGGATTGGTGCAGGCTTTATAGAAATCGGTGGAAGCGAACAAGC
>CAZYQB010000022.1:3078-14302 GCA_964649595.1 uncultured Oscillospiraceae bacterium
ATGTAGTTGAGAGGATTGGTGCAGGCTTTATAGAAATCGGTGGAAGCGAACAAGCAGATGGCGTCCGATGCGATGGTAACGAGTGTCAGCAGCAGACAGATGACCGCAGACGGTGCAAATCGCTTGAACAGGTCGGATATGATTTGTCCGGGTCTTATGCGGATTTTCAATTTCATGATGAGTCACTCCTTTTTATGCTTTCTGTAATTCATTATAAAATATGTTTGACTGTTTGTCAATATGTATTTATTGTTTTTCGATGCAACGCTCCGCATTAGCTCTTCTTTTTTGATTTTATCGGAAGCAGTATATACTATAAAAACGAAATTTCATAGGCATTTGTTGCATGAATTTGTATGCTTTTTCAAATTAATAGAAACATGGACGATGCCGAAGGGAAATGATCGGCAATCGTCCATGTTTATATCAGTTCAGCGCGATTTTAAGGGACTCTACATTCAGCTTCATCATGTCCAGATAGGTAAGACCCGCGTTGAAATCATCAGCGCTTACATTGTGGCAGGTATAGAACAGGCGCGTTTCGGCATTGGTCTGCTCGGCGAGTATGTCTGCAACCTGATGGTTGGACAGCTCGATGTAGAACACTACTTTTACATCCTCTGTCATGATCTGGCGCAGCATCTGCGTGATGGTGGCAGCGCTCGGTTCGGTTTCACTGGCACAGCCGGGGAAAGCGGCGCTGTAGCTCAGATCGTATTCGCGTACGAAATAGGTCAGCGGGAATCGGTCGCCGAAGATGAGCGTCTTGCGGGCAGAGGAATCAATGACCGCATGAAAGGCAAGATCGAGCGCGGTCAGTTCAGATAGATAGTATTCGGTGTTGATGCGGTAGAAATCGGCATTTGCCGGATCTGCTTCGCACAGCGCTTCGCACAGCGCGGTTACGATTGCCATTGCATTGATGGGTGAGGTCCAAACGTGCTCGTCGTATTCGTCATATTCCTGATGATCGTGTCCGGTCTGCTGTTCGTGCTCGTCGTTGTGCTCATGGTCGTGTGCTGCGGATTCTTGCAGAGAAACCAGCTCCATCAGCGCGATATCCTTTCGGGTATCGGAAGGAGTGCTCTCTAAGATAGTATTTACCCATGCGTCCGACTCGCCGCCCACATATACAAACAGGTCGCATTTCTGAATGGCGATGATCTCCTGCGGCGAAGGCTCATAGGAATGAGTCTCGGAGCCGGGCTTGAGGAGCATACTGAGCTCTATGCGGTCGCCGGCAATGGCACGCAGAAAATCATACTGAGGAAAGATGGTGGCAACCACCTTCAATTTTTCGGCGGTCTGGTCGGGAAGGGTGTTTTCGCTTTCAGCGAAGCCGCAGCCGACAGTGAGCATCAGGCACAGCGCGGTCAGCAGAGCAATGAATTTGCGCATAGATCTATACCTCCTTGAAGCAATTTTTGTATCAAACCATTTCATTATATACGCTTTATTGAAAATTGCAAGGGCGAAATATGTTTCCAAAGGTAAAAGGACAGTGCAGAAAGCACCGTCTGGAATGATGAATCCAATCAGATTTTAAACAGCCTGCGTCCATTTTCAAGTGCCTGAAGCGCGAATGTTTCCACATCTTCGCCGCGAATCTCGGCAATTTTTGCGGCGGTATAGGCAACATAGGCAGGCTCATTGCGCTTGCCGCGCAGGGGAACCGGGGTCATGTATGGGCAGTCGGTCTCCACCAGAATGCGGTCAGCAGGCAGGTTTTTGGCAACCTCTGCCAGCTTGGGCGCATTTTTGAAGGTGATTGCGCCGGTGAAGGAGATATACAGCCCCATGTTCAGATATTGCTTGGCGTTCTCCCAACTGCCGGTGTAGCAGTGCATTACGCCGTCGGGCATTCTTCCGGCGCGTGCGCGCGCAGTGAGAATCTCTGTGGCGTCGCCGTGCGCATCGCGAATGTGCAGGATCATCGGCTTTTTCAGCTTATATGCCATGTCAAGCTGCTCTTCAAACACGCGCCGCTGTACATCGCGGGGAGAAAAGTCATAGTAATAGTCCAGACCGATTTCACCCAGCGCGACAGATTTGGGATGCGCCATACAGCCGAGTATGTATTCTTTGATTTCTTCCGACCAATGTTCGGCTTCGTGCGGATGTACGCCGGTGGCGGCATAAAAATTCGGATGTGCGTCTGAGAGCGTATAGATCATCTGATCCTTTTCGGAGGCTTCGCCAACGAGCAGCAGATATTCGACACCGGCATCTCTCACGCGTCGTATGACCTCATCGCGGTCGGCGTCAAAGCGGTCTGCCGTCAGGTGGGCGTGCGTATCAAATAGTTTCATGGAGGATTCCTTTCTTCTTTGAATTGAATATATAAGTGCGGTGGACACATGAATTATATCATGAAAGCACCTATCGGACAATTAGGGATCGGGAAAACTGTTGTCAAATTGAGTGAGCAAAACAGATCGCCATATCCTAAATCTGAAATGAGATGCCCCGCAGCCGTACACAGAATGATTGCGCTTTAAGCCCGGTCATGCTATAATAAGTAATAAGGGAGGAACAGAAAATGAATAAACGAGTGGGTATCTTAATGAAAAGATTGTGGCTGTGTGCGCTGCTGTGCACGCTGATGCTGTTGTGTGCGTGTGGGCAGAAGAATGAAGAAACATATGAGTCGGGCGAATCGGTGTGCATTGAGCATTCATCCTATTATTACGATCAGGGCTATCTCAAGGCGGGCGGCTGGATGTATGATATGACCATTGCATCGGAAAAGCAGCTGCGAGAGATCAACGATCTGACCAATGCGCTTGTGCTGGAATGGACGGGCGAGGACTTTCTGCTCGCGCAGGGCTACCGGCTGATCTGGAGGGATGCCGCAGGCAATCAGATGAAGGAAATATTGGTGATCGACGAAAATACCGTCAGCATGGAAGGGCTGCTGTATGATGTGCCTAATGCTCAGGCGCTGTATAACTGGTTGGAAGCGCTCAGGATCGACGAGCAGAGCGTTGGATAAATTGAGGGGCGGCAGGGTGTGAAGATGCTGCGAGGATACGGGGAGGCGGATTATGACATCCAGAAAAACACGGCTGCGCAAGCTGACCGGAAACATTCAAATGCGCTCGCGCGATAATCTGATCCGTTTGAGAGATACCAAACTCAAGGGAATGGGAGTATATAATTATCCGTCGCTGATGGCAATTCCGATCATGCTGGTGCTGATCGTGCTGTTTGCCTCGCTGAGGCAGCCGAAGGTGATCCGTGAAACATATCGCCCGAGCGACTCCGATCTGTTGATGCCGATGTCAGGCTGGGCGGTCCATGCCGATACATATGGTCAGGATGAACGGCTGGAGGTATCTTTGGTATATGCGGAGGTCACATGGGCAGAGCTGGAAGCCGAAAAGGGCGTATATGATTTTGAGTCATTTGAGGAGCAGAATCATCTTGATGAATGGTGGTCGGACGGCAAACGGGTGATCCTGCGCTTTGTTACTGATCGACCGGGGGAGGAAGGGCACAAGGATATTCCCGAATGGCTGGTTAAGGAGATGGGCGGAGAAATACTTGCCGGAAGCTGGTATTCTACCACACAAGGCAGCGGATTTTCGCCCGACTATTCCAACATTGCCATGCGCGATGCGCACAGAAAGGTGATCGCGGCGCTTGCCGAGCGCTATGATTTGCATCCGGGTGTGGCGTATGTCGAGATCGGAAGTATAGGACATGACGGCACATGGACGGTAGCGAAAGAAGAAGGCGTGGAAGCGCTGCCCGGCAGCAGTGTATCACGCGAATATGCATGGCACTATACCGTCAGCTTTTCCAATACGCTCATGCTGATGCGCCGCCCGTACAAGGAAGCCGAGCTGCTCACAGTGGGGCTGTATAATACGGCGCTGGGTGACGCGGATGCCACATGGGAGCTGATCGATGTGATCGAGGAAGGTGGATACGATCATCAGATCGAAACGAATCTCCTATCTATTCCCAACTTTTATGAGCTGTCGCCCTCCGGTGCGCATATTTCAGAGGATATTGATCTGGAGCAGCTGCTTCGGGAAGAAAAATTTGAACTGTCGCATCAGATGCTTGAAAGTCATCTGACCTATGCGGTGATCGATCAGCCGACTGCTGATCTGAGCGATGAGGCGATCAGTATTCTCAACGAGATGGAAGGTTTGATCGGATACAAGATATGGATACGATCAGCGCAGTGGGATACCGAGCTGCGGGCGATGATCCGAAGCAAGGTGATCTTGCGGATGCGAAACGACGGCATCACACCGCCGCACGGCAAGTGGCAGATCGCGCTGGCGATTTTTGACGGAGAGGATATGGTCTACAGCCAGTTTACCGGGCTGGAAGGCGAACTGCTCCAAAACGGCGAAACCACGCTGGAGACGGCGATCGATCTGCCCTACGGCATAGAGCCGGGCAGCTATACGCTCGCCGCCGCCGTGATCGATACGCTGGATGGACAGACTTCCATTCCGATGGCGATGAGCGAATACGACGAGGTGACCGGATGGACGATGCTGGGCGAGATCGTCATCACCCGATAAAATTCAGATTTTGGGCAGAAAACGGGGATTTTCTCTCAACTCATGACATTCAAACAGCCTTGCTGCAGCATCTTTGTATGCTGCGGCATTTTTTGCCTTATGCAGCGATTTGGCGGTCTTGTCGCAGTCCTCAAAGCAGCAGCAGATATGGCGCACGACATCGTGCATACGGCTCAGGGCGAAGCTTTCCGGTCCGCGGTCAAGATAGGCGTCCCACAGCTTGTCGTGGAAAATGCGCAGGGATTTGCGAGTGAGCGATTCGCCGCCGGCGAGCGATTGTGCGAGTGCCGGATTGGAGATCAGTCCGCGTCCGAGCATGAGTGCGGTGGTTTCGGGGAAACGGCGAATGTGTTCAGTGCAGTCCTCGGCGGTAAACAGATCGCCGTTGTATACCATCGGCACGCTGATTCGGTCTAATGCGTGCTCGTAGGCAGCAATATGCGGCGTACCGGAGTAGAATTGCTTGCGCGTTCGAGGATGGATAATCAGCTCATGAATGGGATATCCGGCAAATATGGGCAGCAGTTTTTCCCATTCTTCTTCCGATTCAAAGCCGATGCGGGTCTTGATAGAGATGGGAAGCGGTGCATCGGCGTAGATGCCGTCTAAAAGCTGTACCAACAGCTCTTTTTCGCGGAGCAGTCCCGAACCTTTCGATTTTGCTGTGACCGTGCCTGACGGACAGCCCAAATTCAGATTCACCTCCGTGTAGCCCATATCCCGGAGCGTGCGAGCCGCCCACAGAAAGTGATCCGGATTTTTTGCCATGATCTGCGGCACGGCAGGGATGCCTTCGTTGTCCTGCGGTGAAATGCCGAACAGCTCGCGCGGTGAAAAATTCAGATTCTGTGTGGGGCTGATGAAGGGAATGAAATATTTGTCTACGCCCGAAAAGCAGGCATGATGAACGCGGCGGAAGATAGTGTCGGTAACGCCCTCAAGCGGGGCAAAGTAGATCGGCAGCATGACGTGTCTCCTTATGTAAGCGATTCTGATTTTTATAAGGGTACATGAAGCGTCGGCAAAAGTCAAGGGATATATAATGCTTTCCTATCCGATCTGATGATATGAAAATGTGCGCATGATCCTCTCATAGACTTCCTTTGAGAGCGCTGTTACCAAAGGTGCCTGAGGAAGGTCTTTGAATGGATTCAATAAATCAAAATTTGCGATATCATTTAAAATGAGACGATCCGGAAAACTCACAAAAAACAGTTGCAAAAGCGCGTTTGCTGCGGTATAATAATCAATACAAACCGATGAGAGGGAAGAGTACCCTTGGGAGAGCACCATCAGCGAGTCGGAGAGAGTGTGAGTCCGGCGGCGGCACCTATGCGGGAATGGACCTTTGAGGGCGCACCGATGGCACGCTGTGCCGGTAGGCTGCGACGTATGCTCCGGCGTTAACGGACGGGGACGTGATGGCGTCTTTATGAGAATATCGGGGTGGCAATAGGTATGCACCTGTCCCGGATGGGACGGGTGTTTCTTTTTTGGATCTCATAATTTTATGGAGCTTCTTGATGACTCATTTGGACGTAAAGCAAGCAGACGAAAATATAGACGAATCAAAAAGGAGAGAAAGAACAATGAGCGAGAACAAACCTGTAGAGCACCGTCAGAGAATTTTCAGCGGCATTCAGCCCACCGGCACGCTGACGCTGGGCAATTACATCGGTGCACTGAGAAACTTCAAGCTGCTGGAGGATGAATACGACTGCCTGTATTCCATTGTTGACCTGCACGCAATCACCGTGCGTCAGAATCCGGCAGAGCTGCGAAAAAACTGTCTGAAGGTCATGAGCCTGTATTTGGCAGTCGGTCTGGATCCGCAGAAAAGCCTGATCTATTTCCAGTCCCATGTGCCGGCACACGCCGAGCTGGGCTGGATCTTGGACTGCTACACCTATATGGGTGAGCTGAACCGCATGACCCAGTTCAAGGAAAAGTCCGCAAAGCACGCCGATAACATCAACGCCGGTCTGTTTACCTACCCTTCGCTGATGGCGGCGGATATTCTGCTCTATCAGACCGATATGGTGCCGGTCGGCGCCGACCAGAAACAGCACCTTGAGTTGGCGCGCAATCTGGCAGAACGCTTCAACGGCGTATACGGTCAGACCTTTGTGGTGCCTGAGCCGTACATTCCCAAGGTAGGCGCGCGCATTATGTCGCTGCAGGAGCCTACTCGTAAGATGTCTAAGTCCGATCCCGAGGATACCTACATCGGCATTCTCGACGAGCCGAACATCATCCGCAAGAAGTTCCGCCGCGCCGTGACCGACAGTGACAACAGCGTTTCATTTGATACCGAGAACAAGCCGGGTATCTCCAATATGATGAGCATCATGAGCGTCATCACCGGCAAGAGCATGGATGCGATTTCCGACGAATACAGCGGACGCGGCTATGGCGTGTTCAAGGATGCCGTTGCTGATGCGGTGATCGCGGAGCTTGAGCCCATTCAGGCGCGTTACAAGCAGATCAGTGCCGACAAGGCGTATCTTGAGGAGGTCATGAACAGCGGCGCACAGCGCGCGGCAGCCCTTGCCAATCGCACCATGCTCAAGGTTCGCCGCAAGGTGGGTCTGGCAGCGCTCAAGCTGTAATATGTGTCAAATATCGATATAAATTCATAGAATTGGGTCTTGGATTAGAAAAAAATGTGAATTATGCGCGCGGGTGCTTTACAAAGGAGCAGCCGCGCGTTATAGTGAAGATAGGGACACGGCGCGCTATGCGCAGCGGAGGATCATATCAATGAGTAAAAAACATGGCGCGATCGCTGTTTTCGGCGCATCAAGCGGTTCAATGGATCAGGAATATTATCAGGCGGCGTATCGTATGGGCGAGCTGATCGCTCAAAGCGGATGCGCACTCGTATTTGGCGGCGGCGATACCGGCATCATGGGTGCGGCGGCACGCGGTGCGCACAGCGCAGGCGGTAAGGTGATCGGAGTCATCCCCGAGGCGCTCAATCTGCCCGGAATTGCCTATCCGCTGTGCGATGAGTTGGTGGTAACGCGCGATCTGCGCGACCGCATGGAGAAGATGGCTCAGCTTTCCGACGGCTTCTGCATTCTGCCCGGCGGCTTCGGTACGCTGTATGAGCTCTTTGAGGTGCTTACGCTCAATCAGCTTCGCTATATGCTCAAGCCGGTGGTCCTTCTCAACGTGAAGGGCTATTATGAGCGTCTGGGTAGCTTTTTTGAGGTCATGTATCAGGAAAAGTGCGCCCGAGCGATGTGCAGAAGGCTCTATGCGTTTTCCGATACGCCCGAGCAGGCAATGGACGTGTTTGACGGATGGAGCGCGCCCGAGCTGACCAGATGGCTGACCGATGTGCCGGAGGGCGAACTGAAATAAGCGCGGATGGCACAGGGGAACCGAAAGGCGAAAATTTGAATCTAACGATTATGATGGAGGAATGGACAGATGCAGCTGTACACCGAGCAGGATTTTGAAGTGACCCGACAGACTCTGAAAAAGCGAGTAGTAATTCTGGCAGTAATCATTGTGGTAACGATCGTGATGGATATTCTCTTTGTAACGGCGCTGCGTCATCATATCGCGGCGTTGGCTACGGCGCTGATCGGCTCGTGGGCGGCGTATATGTATGCCTCTACGCAGATGATGCCGTGGTTCAAATACTGGCGCTATCAGGAGGACATGAAAACCGGTCTGTCGCGTGAGATGCAGGCTCAGTTTGTTTCCTGTTCGAGCACCACGCGCATTTCCGACGGCGTGGAGTTTCATGAGTTTATCGTGCGTGTAGGTGACGGAGAGGATGATGAGCGCTTGTTCTTCTGGGATGATGACAAGCAGCTGCCTGAAATTGCAGAAGGTCAGATGATGAATATCCGTTCCTTTGGCAATTACATTACCGCGTTGGAATTCGCGGAGTAATGCGCGGAAAGATGCAGACACGAGATAATAAATGGAAGATGAGAGAATAAAGAAAACGGAGAAGCGAGAACAGTGCCGGGAAAAGGGCAAAAGCGTTCTGCCGCCGTCGGCAGGATGCAGAAAGGCGGTAACAGGCAGTATGGATGAAAAATGCGTAATGGTATGCGTTACCGGTCAAAAAACGTGTGAGAGGCTGATTATAGAGGGCAGCCGCAGGGCGAAGGAGCTGGGCGCAGAGCTGACGGTGATCCATGTGGCGAGAGAAGGCGTTGATCTGTTGGGCGGCAGTCTGAAAGAGGCGGAAGCTCTGGAGTATCTGTTTAAAATGTCCAGCGAACATGGCGCGGGCATGATGGTGGTTCGCGCTAAGGAGGTCGTGCCAGCGTTGGTCTCGCACGCAAAGCAGCTTAATGCCGTGGAGATCGTGCTGGGCAGTCCGCGAAAAATGCGCCGCGACATCACCAAGGAGATCAAGGCGGAGCTGCCGGAGATGACTTTTCACATCATTTATACCGAGGAATAGATGATCACGCAGCTTTCTCGCGGAAGAATCGAATGAAAAATCCGACCAAATAAAAAAGATCGTGCCTCAGGCATGAACGAAAACAGCCTCCTTGAATACAATGGTATCGTATTCGAAAGGAGGCTGTTGTTTTATGAATCAGCAGGGATCCAATGTGTGCATGGGAAACCGACTCTACATCATCGCCGAGGGTGACAGCATTTCCTCGATCGCGCAGCGCTTCGGCGTGACGACGGCGCGCATTCTGGAGCTGAATCCGTACATAGACCCAAATCGTCTGGTCGTCAATCAGCCCATCTGCATCCCGGAAGGTGAGAGCAGCACCTGCAGCCAGTGCTGTCCAGAAGGCTATCAAAGCGGTACCGTGCGCTACGGTCAGACCTATGCCGATCTGCTCATCGAGTATGATGTGTCCTATCGTGCGTTCAGGGAGGCGAATCCGCGCCTGTCGCCTACCGCACTGATGCCGGGGCAGAGATACTGCGTGCCGCCCAAATCGAGCGCTGCGAGCTGCCCGGAGGGCACCACGGCGTTGACCATTACCGAAGGTCAGACGCTTAGCAGCCTCGCAAGCAACCTGCGCATCACGCAGGGACGTCTGCTGCGGCTCAATGAAAATCTCGCGCCCAGCGAGTTTACGGCGGGCGTGATAATCTGCGTGCCGACCTCCTCTCTGGAGCGCAGCGGAAGCTGAAAATGAGGCGCTTGCATTGGAAGGATTACATAGTGTGACATAATCGCACAACATACGAAGCACCGGATGATCCTTTTGAGGATCATCCGGTGCTTTTTGATAATGATCGGTAAAATGGTTAATAAAGAGGAATTATTCTTTCTCGGTGCCGTCGGGGTTGAAGAGGGGCAGCTTTTCGAGGTAGATGATGTCATCGCGGTCTTTGGCGTCGCCTTCGGCGAGGATAGCCATGCGTCCTACGATGTTGCCGCCTGCCTTGCGAACCAGTTTTTCGACTGCCTTGAGTGATTCGCCGGTGCTGATAACATCGTCTACGATGATGACGCGCTTGCCGCGCATGAGTTCGGCATCTTCACTGTCGATGCACAGGATCTGCGTCTTGGCAGTGGTGATGGAGTGTACTTCGGTGGAGAAGATATCCTTCATGTACAGCTTGGGCGCCTTTCGGGCGATCAGATACTTGTTTTCGCCGTTCTGACGTGCCATTTCGTAGACCAGCGGAATGCCTTTGGATTCGGCGGTGATGAGAATATCATGTTCGGGAGCAACTTTGAGCAGTTCGCGGGCGCAGGCTTCGGTCAGCTCTACATCGCCAAAGATAACGAATGCGCCGATGTAGAGAGTGTCGGATACGCGGCAAAGAGGAAGCTGACGGGTAAGTCCTGCAACCTTCATCTCATAATACATTGGAATTCATCCTTTCGATCAAAGTATCTGTATTTCATTGTACGGCTTTCAGAGAGCGCTGTCAATCCCCTGAGGATTGGATTTCTTTTGGCGAAAGCGCGCATTGCACCAGTATAACATTTGGAGTGTGCTGAATCTGCGCCGAAGAGTATGATCGTTCCATTTTATATTGGGCATTGAATTAAGAATCATCGCGATGCATAGTGGTATCGATCCATGACAGCAGCGATTCACCTTTTACCAGCCACGCATGATTGGCGATGCGTGCCATCGGGTCGTCACTGTGGGAATCTGAATAGAAATTTTCGATTGGAGCGTCGCCGAAATTTTTTCGGAAGGCGCGCACCTTTCCCTTACCATGGCAGCGTTCCCCCTCATATAGACAGGTTTGAAAGTTCATCGGCGAGCCGAAAATGTGTGAAACGCCCAAGCGTTCCAGTGCCGGACGGATGAGGAAGGCGGGGGAAGCGGAGAGAACCACGTCGTCTGATCGATGTGCCTTTAGGTACCATGCGTGCATATGCCGCATATTGGCATCCCAAAATCGCTCTACTTCTTCGGGAACATTGGGGACATCGCGCAGATAGGAATAAAAGCGCTCCATGTAGATGTGTTTGGTGATCCTGCCCGTCTTATAGAGCAGTACATCCTTCAGCAGACGTATCCATCTGCGCATGATGCGGGGATAGCGTCTTACGCACCACAGATAGAAGCGCACCGTAGAGTCGTAATGATAGATGGTTTTGTCGAAATCGTAGGCATTCATGCGTCGATCACCAACTCTACGGGGCAGTGGTCCGAGCCGAAAATCTGCTGATGGATGCGCGCGCTGAGCATTTTATACTTCAGCTTGTCGGAAACCACGAAATAGTC
>CAZYQB010000023.1:0-2717 GCA_964649595.1 uncultured Oscillospiraceae bacterium
TGATGATGTTCATGCTCGTGATCGTGGCAGCCGCACTCGCAGTGCTCATTATGCTCGTGATGATGGTGCTCATGATGATGTTCATGCTCGTGATCGTGGCAGCCGCACTCGCAATGCTCATCATGCTCGTGATGGTGGTGCTCATGATGATGGTGGTGATGATGCTGATGAGCTCGTTCGATCTCTTCCTCGCTCATCAGCACGTTGTTTTGCTCAATAGTGCGCAAAATCAGTTCGGCATCGAGCTGATCCCACGGAGTGGTCACAATGGCAGCGGCAGTATTGTGTTCGCGAATCATCTCAACGCACTTGTTGATCTTATCTTCCTTGGCGTTCTGGGTACGGCTGAGCAAAATAGTCTCTGCGCTTTCGATCTGATCGCAGAAGAACTCGCCGAAATTGCGCAGATACATCTTGCACTTGATCGCATCAACAACTGCCGCACAGCCGCACAGTTTAAGATCATGCGTTTCGCCCGCTTCAGTCACGACGCGGCGGATGTCCGACAGCTTTCCTACGCCAGACGGTTCAATAATGATGCGGTCGGGATGATAGGTGTCGATCAGCTCGCGGATCGCCTTGGAAAAATCGCCCACCAGCGTGCAGCAGATGCAGCCGGAGTTAAGCTCCGTTACCTGAATGCCGGAATCCTTCATGAAACCGCCGTCAATACCGATCTCGCCGTATTCATTTTCCAGCAGAACCACCTTTTCACCGTCAAATGCACCGGCGATCAGTTTCTTGATAAGCGTGGTCTTGCCCGCACCCAGGAAGCCAGAAATTACGTGTACCTTCGTCATGTCAATTACACCTCCGTGTCAATATCCATTTCTTATTATACGCTATGCGTTTATTATAACGCGCCCGATGTGTTTTCGCATATACAAGCAGGTAAACTTTTTATGAAGGTCATTGACATCTCATACTCGGCGGATATAATAATATATGAAATAATATATGAACAATAGTTCATATGAAGGAGGTGCCGCCCTTGCCGCACATTCACGATGAGATCGAGCGCTGCAACATCACCGAAACGCATGGCGACATCATCGATCAAGTGCGCGCAAAGATGCCGCCGGTCGAGTTCTCGTATGATCTTTCTGATCTGTTCAAAATATTCGGCGATCCCACGCGCATCCGCATACTTTACGCACTGTTTGAAGCGGAACTGTGCGTATGCGACATTGCACAGCTTTTGAACATGACTCAGTCTGCCATTTCTCATCAGCTTCGCCTGCTCAAGCAGAGCAAGCTGGTCAAATCTCGCCGCGACGGAAAAACGGTCTATTATTCTCTGGCAGACGACCATGTGCGCACAGTCATCAATCAGGGCATGGATCACATTACCGAATAGCACTCGGCACTGCCCATGCATTATCCCTACCATTTAATTCAGTTATTTATTTTAAAGGAGGAACTTCTCATGAAGAAGCGTTACAACATGGTCGATCTGGATTGCGCCAACTGCGCCGCAAAGATGGAAAATGCCATCAAAAAGATCCCCGGCGTAAACAGTGTCTCTGTCAGCTTCCTCGCCCAGAAGCTCATTCTCGATGCCGATGACGCTCGCTTTGCCGAGATCCTCCAGCAGGCTGTCGCCGCTATCAAGCGTGTTGATCCCGACTGCCAGGTCATCATTAAGTAAATTACCGCATATCTTCCTTCTCCGCCCGGAGCTTTTACGGCTTCGGGCGGAGTTTCTTATCATTTTGATTTTGTTTATGAGACAAAAGTGAAAAATTTTCATGCCCTTAGGATATTTGCTTGCTATCGCAAATTTGTATGGTATAATATATGGAGTGTAGTAATGCCCATATAGAAGTATGAGTGAGGTGCTGTCCATATGGCACGCAACGACATGAATGAAGTTGAACGCCAATACTACGAATTCAGAAAACAGATGGAAGAACGCCGCGCCCGCGAGGAGGCTGCTCAACCCAAAGCCAAGAAGGTCGAAACGCCTTCCGCTTCCAAGTATTCCGCCTCCAAGCCTGCGACTGAAAAAAAGACCGTATCGAAACCCGCCGCTGCTCAGCCTGCCGCAAATAATAAATCTACTGCCCAACCGGGTTCTGCACGACGTGCTCCTCAGATCGCTGTCGGCAACGCCACCGATCCCACCCGTCTCAGCACACGCCCGAATGTAACCTCTACTGCTCCGACGATGCCGCAGCGCACTATTGAATCCATCATCAAGCCCCTGCGAAAAACGGCTGATGCCGTTTATGAGGCATCCGTTCAGCGTATTTCCACCGCGAAATCGGTCAAAAAATCCAGACCACTGCCTGTTAAAGAGCCGCTTGAAGAAAATATCATTCGGGAAGATATCGTTCAGGAAGATATCGTTCAGGAAGATATCGTTCAGGAAGATATCGTTCAAAAGGACATCGTTTCGCAAGAAGCTGATTCTGTAGAGTCTGCGTTTGAAGAAGCCAATGTTGAGGAATACACCGATCCTTCAACCGATGATGCAGAGGATGCCTACGATATCGATGATGCTGCCGATGTCGAGGAATACACCGACTCCGGTGAGGATTCCTTTGATGAGGATGAACCTGAAGAATCCGAAGAAGAATCCGAAGAAGAATCCGAAGAAGAATCCGAAGAAGATTCTGAAGAGGATTCTGGCAACGCACCTTTAGAAAACATTCTCAATACTGTCAAGAATGTCGGTGCAAAAACGCTGCAGGGATTAAGCGGATTCGCTTCCTCCC
>CAZYQB010000023.1:2817-4858 GCA_964649595.1 uncultured Oscillospiraceae bacterium
TGCCGCCGATGTTGACGTAGATTCCGACGAATACGAAGATGCCGCCGCCGATATCAACGTGGATTCCGACGAATACGAAGATGCTGCCGCCGATATCGACGTGGATTCCGACGAATACGAAGATGTCGCCGCCGATGTTGACGTGGATTCCGACGAATACGAAGATGTCGCCGATATCGACGTAAATTCCGACGAATACGGAGATGCCGCCGATATCGACGTAGATTCCGACGAATACGGAGATGCTGCCGCCGATGTTGACGTAGATCCCGACGAATACGAAGATGCTGCCGCCGATGTTGACGTGGATTCCGACGAATACGAAGATGCCGCCGATGTTGACGTAGATTCCGATGCTGAAGAAAGTGATTCAGGAGAAGACGAGGACGACGATGAGGACGATGAGGACGACGAACCCGGATTCTTCTCTCGCATACTCGATCAGATGAAGGAACTGCTTGCTAAGGCAAAGAAGTCTAAAGAAGAGACTGCCGAGAATGAAGAGGTCTCAGAATACAGTTCCGATGAGGATGACTCCGATGCCGACGTTGAGGACATCAACGATCCCGACGAGGATGACTCCGATGCCGACGTTGAGGACATCGACGATCCCAATGAGGATGACTCCGATGCCGATGTTGAGGACATCAACGATCCCGACGAGGATGATTCCGATGCCGACGTTGAGGACATCGACGATCCCAATGAGGATGATTCCGATGCCGACGTTGAGGACATCGACGATCCCGATGAGGATGATTCCGATGCCGACGTTGAGGACATCGACGATCCCGACGAGGATGATTCCGATGCCGACGTTGAGGACATCGACGATCCCGATGAGGATGACTCCGATGCCGACGTTGAGGACATCGACAATCCCGACGAGGATGATTCCGATGCCGACGAATACGAAGATCTCTATGAAGATATGAACGAAGGCGATCCCTATGCATCGTTTGAGACTGTCGAAGAAACGGACGATGATGAATATGACTACATGGATACCATCGAGGAAGGAGATACTTATATGGAAAACAAGCAGAAGTCTATGACTGAGCTGATGGCAGAAGGTCTGAACGACGCACCTACCCTCTCTCGCGCCGAGCGCCGCAAGCTGGAGGAAGCCAACAGCAAAAAACGTCAGCCGCAAACTACAGCTATTGAAGATGAGGTCATCATCGACGAACCGGAAGCTGACGAAGAGCCCACCCAGGAATATGAGATCAGCCACGGCAAGAAAAGCAGCGAACGCAGCCCCAAGAGCGAGACCAAAGCATACAAGCCTGTGAAGTCTGTCAAGAAGCCCGTCGTGATCGAGGATGACGAAGACGACGAAGATGATGAGGACGAGGACGACGAACCGATCCGCATCCGCGAAACCAAGCGTTCCAAAAAGCGCCCTGTATATGACGACGACGAGGACGACGATGAGGACGAAGATGATTATGAGGATGAGGAGGACGACGATGAGGACGAAGAAGAAGTCAGCTTCGTTCATCGCATATTCGGTTTCTTCAAGGGTCTGCTGGGCATCGTGCTGATCCTGCTGCTGACGGTGCTTGCACTGCGCATTGCAGAAGCCAGCGGACGCATCAATCTGGACAATGTGCGCGAAACGATCGGCGGCAGCGTGCCGTTCATCGAGACCATCTTCCCGGATCCTAACGGCAGCGCCGAATAATCCGTCTGTTCTTACAGCAAAACGAACGATTCAAAGGAGCAATGACCGATTATGGCAAAGAAAAAGAAGGCCGCTTCCCGTCGTCGGCGCAAAAGCCATTTCGGCAGCGTACTGTTCACCATTCTTATTTTTGCGCTGCTGTTCTTCATCGTCTATATGATTTTTGACGATCCCGAGTTGATGTCCTCCATGAGCTTCATGCCGACCGCTACTCCCACAGCCGTGCCCACGACCGAGCCTACCGCCACACCCGAGCCTACCGCTGTTTTTTCTACGGCAACTCCCACGCCCACTGCGGTCCCGACCCCCACTCCCACGCCGGTAGTGCTGAAAGAAATCGACACAAGCACTCTGAGC
>CAZYQB010000023.1:4868-13708 GCA_964649595.1 uncultured Oscillospiraceae bacterium
GTACTGCCTTCCTCTGCTGACATCGATGTTGAGTATAAGATCTATGCCGACGGCGTCAAGGTAGACACCTACTCGCGCACCACGCCTGTGTCCATGAACAGCGGCGATCTCTATACGGAGCTTGAAGGCATTACTACCTTCCGCGGCAACAACTATCGTGATTCCGCTGCCTACGGTCTCCTTCCCAATGATGCTTCCACACTGACTGCCAGCTATTCCTTTAATATCGGCAATATCGAAAACTGGAGTGGTATCGGTTGGACTGGTCAGCCCGCCATCGTGCGCTGGGATAAGGAAACCATTCAGAACATGAACATCTCCGATGAGAAAAAGGCAAAGGATGGTCTGGTAGAGGTTATCTATGCTGCGCTCGACGGCAATATCTACTTCTTTGATCTGGAGGACGGCGTACGCACCCGTGATCCGATCAGCATCGGCGCCCCCATCAAGGGCAGCGTTACCGTCGATCCGCGCGGTCTGCCGATCCTTTACGTTGGTCAGGGAATTGACGTAGTAAACGGTGAAGCAGTCAAGATCGGTATGCGCATCTTCAGCCTGATCGATCAGAGTGAGCTGCTGTTCATCAATGGTCGCGATACCTTCGCTACTCGCGGCTGGTATGCATCCGACTGCGCACCCATCGTAGACGCTGCCTCCGATACCGTAATCTGGCTGAGCGAAAACGGTCTGCTGTACACGATCACTCTCAACTCCAATTACGATGCCGAAGCCGGCACACTCACCATCGATCCGGTGATCGATCGTTATTGGTATAGGTCAGCAGTCACTACCCGACCCGGCATGGAATGCTCGGTATCCGTATACAATCATTATGCCTACTTCGCCGATAACTCCGGTCTGATTACCTGCCTGGATCTGAACACCATGATACCCGTCTGGACATTTGATGCAGGCGACGACACCGATGCTTCCATCGTCATCGAACAGCGCGCGGATGGTATGGTCTGCCTGTACACCGGCAATGAGATCGACCTGAGCGCCGATGCAAGCGGTATCGGCACGGTCTATCTGCGCTGCCTCAATGCTCTCACCGGAGAAGAGATCTGGCAGTATTCGCTCAAGGCTACCAATCAGCCCGACTATGGCGGAATGTACGCCACGCCCGCACTGGGTACCGGTTCGGTCGACAATATGGTATTCTTCACCATCGCCCGCTGCTTTGATGAAACCGGCACTCGCCGCAATATACTGTGCGCACTGGACAAGGAGACCGGCGAGGTCATCTGGGAAGTCAGCACCGGCGGTTACGCATGGTCCTCTCCCACACTGGCATATGATGCCAACGGACGTGCCTATCTCTTCCAGAACAACGCCAACGGCAATTTGAAGATGATCGATGCCTCCACCGGTGAGATCATTACCTCCATCGATCTGGGCAGCAATGTAGAAGGCAGCCCTGCGATCTTTGAAGATATGTTGGTTGTCGGCACGCGCGGTCAGAAGATCTTCGGAATCGAGATCAAGTAATCATCCCATCAAACGGAGAAGTCCCATATGCGGCTTCTCCGTTTTTTCATCCATATGTGAAATGCCGCCGAAATGTATACTCAACGCACAAGCCTTGAGCCGCATTTCGACGGCATTTTTCTACATCTTTGCATTCTGGGCTTCATATTATCGAAGTACATCCTCATATAATGTAGAAATTGGAGTTTTAATTCAAGCTTTCACTCTCGGTCATACGATCCGCTGAACCGGTCGAAAGCAAATAATATACTCAAGTGGAGGATGATACCATGAACAAGATCAAGCTGATGCTGGCAGACGACAACCTTACCCTGCGCGATTCCCTCTCCGCCTATTTTTCCGCACAAAGCAGCATTTCATTGACCACCCCTGCTTCCAATGGCATTGAGGTATTGGAACTGACCGAACGTGAGCAGCCGGATGTGCTGCTGCTGGACATCATCATGCCCCGTCTGGACGGTCTGGGCGTACTCAGAGAGCTGATGCAGCGCAGTACCCGTCCGCGTGTCATCATGCTGACCGCCCTTCGCAGCGACGAAGTGATCGCTCGCGCCATGGAACTGGGCGCAAGCTACTTTATTGTCAAGCCTGCCCAGCCCTGCGAGATCCTCGAGCACATACTCTCGGTTGCGGGAAGTGCTTCTCCGGTGCGCACCGCTGTGCCCGAAGCCCCGGTTTCCGCTTATTCCCGCTGGTCGCCGGATGAGCGCGTCGCCAATCTCTTTTTGTCCATCGGTATTCCTGCGCACATCAAGGGCTACCAGTATCTGCGCGAGGCGGTGCGCATGGTCATGGACGATCACGACGTCATCAACCGCATCACCAAGGAGCTGTATCCCGGCATCGCACGGCGCTACGGCACCAGTTCCAGCAAGGTGGAGCGCGCCATGCGGCACGCAATCGAGGTAGCATGGAATCGCGGACGTCTGGATACCACCAATCAACTCTTGGGCGTAAATCTGTTCAACGAGCGCGATAAGCCCACAAACGGCGAATTTATATCACTGATCGCTGAAAAGGCAGCCGGAGAATAAGCTTTACCGCTTTACATCAAAGCCGGACTGAGTCATAACCCGTGTAATCTCATCTACCGAAGCGTAATTGATGTCGCTGAGGATGGTGTGCTTGACGGCATTGGAAGCGGCAGCAAAGTTGACCGCTTTCTGCGCAGAATATCCCTGCGAAAGCGCATAAATCAGTCCTGCGGAAAATGCATCGCCGCTGCCTACGCGGTCTACTACATGAATATGATGCTCTGCGCTCAACGCGAACTCATCTCTTGTCGAGAGCGCCGCGTACACGATGGCATCGCTTGCAGAAGGGGTGCGGCGCACGGTCACGGCGATTTTTTCAACACCCAGTTGAGCACGCGTCTGTGCGGCAATATCCCGAAGCCTTCTTTCGCGCTCGTCCTCTCCAAATTCGGTCGTGATGCTTAGCAGCATCTTCAAGTGCTCCTCGTTCCCGATCAGGCAGGTAATATACGGCGAAAGCGCCTTCAAAACCTCCCCTGCTTCCTCGGACGTGGAGAGCGCAGGACGGTAATTGATATCAAACGCCACGCCAATGCCGTGTTTTTTCGCCTCCCGGCACAGTGCAAGACAACACTCGAACAGATTCTGCGAAAGCGCGGGCGTGATGCCGGTCAGATACAGCAGATCGGTATTTGCGAGAATACCGTCTGCATCGAAATCGGCATACACTGCCTCGGTAAAACCCGAATCCATACGGTCATAGATTACCTGAGAAGATCGTACCGATGCGCCTTTTTCCAGAAAATACAGCCCCATACGTTTGCCGCCGCGGGCAATATATCGCGTGTCGATCCCGAGCGATGCCAGAAACATCACGCTGCGTCTTGATATCGGATGCTCGGGCAGACGCGTCACGAATGCTGCCTGTTCCCCCCACATCGACAGCGCCGCACACACATTTGCCTCCGCGCCGGTAAAGCTCATGCGCATCGAATCGGTCTGAAGAAAACGCTCATCTCCCGGGGGGCTTAAATGAATCAAATAATCGCCAAAGCCGGTAATTCTCATTTGATACCTCCGCGTATAGACAGGCACTTCATGATGGTCTGATAGATGCCCTCGCTGTCGGATGCCGCCAGCATATCCTTTGGCAGCATGAAGCTGCCGCCGCAGGCGAGCACATTCTTCTGCGCCAGGTAATCGGGCAAATTTTCAAGAGTAATGCCGCCGGTCGGCACAAACGAAGCATCCGCAAAAGCACCTTCATACAGCTTGAGCGCCGCCGTACCGCCCGAACATTCTGCCGGAAAGTATTTAAGCGTGCTATAGCCGTTCAGCAGCGCATTCTGAATTTCCGATGGCGTAGCACAGCCCGGCAGAAAAGCCTTTCCACGCGCCTTCGCATAATCCATCAGCACCGGGCTGTATCCAGGCGAAACCAAAAAATCCGCCCCGGCATCCACTGCAGTATCAAACAGTTCTTTGGAAAGAATCGTTCCGGCTGCCACCGTCATTCCAAAGTGACTCTTGATTTGTGACAGCGCTTCCACGGCAAATCGATTTCTGAGCGTGATTTCCACTACCCTAACGGGTGTCGCAAGCACCGCATCAAGAAACACATCCAGTTCTCTTTGACTCTTCGGACAAAATACCGGCATAATGCCGCATACTTTGAGTTCCAGCGCAAGATCCTTAAAAAAATCCATTCACACTTCCTCCGTTGCTTTGATCCTTTTTCATTATAACAGCAAATCTTCAAAAGAACAACCGGATGCTCTCCTTCGATTGGAAACATCTCATTTCATACAAAGCACCCCTGCCGCACGGTTTCTCCATGCGGCAGGGGTGTTTTCATATGCAGCTTATATCCTTCGCTTACATCGCTTCATCCTCAGCGGAGTCATTTTCGCGCAGTTCTTCATCGATCAACTCGTCAGCGTCATCATCATCGAGCATGATCTCCTCATCAGCTTCGACGATGAAGTCCTCATTCTCCTGCGCTTCGATGGATTCCTGCGCCCTTTCAGCAGGCTCCTCAACGAACATATTATCAATCATGCGCTTGAGCTCTTCCAGTTCTTCCTCGCTGGCAGCGAGCACTGTTTTATCGCCCGCTTCATCTGCTCCCTCATCATCCTCGACATCTTCCGCCTGCTGCTCGCCGGTTTCCTCCGCCTCAATGATTTCCTCTGCCCCGGTCTCTTCTTCTGCCTGCTCATCCACTTCGTCGTCCTCATCTGCAGCAGAAGAATCCATATCCGCGAGTTTCATTTCGTTATACTCGCGGCAGGTTTTCTGATAATCCGGCTCCATGCCCATCGCGAAGGGAATCAGCGTTTCCTGATAATGCGTCAGCGTAGAAAGCATCATTTTGATAACGTGCTCCGCCTGTACCACACTCATCGGTACATCACCGCAGAAATGCGCATACTTGAGGCGGTATTCGCCGTCGCGCGGATCATATTCAAAGGGGTTGAATACCGATCCGTAGTTAATCATATGAAGCAGTCGTCCCATCTCGACGCGCTTCTCCTCACAGCAGTCGATGGGAAAGAGCATATTCAGCATTACGCATCCGATCTTGTCACGGAATTCGCACTTCATCATGCCCTTGAAGCGCTTGCTTGCATAGTCAAAGAGAATGATTTGCTCCTCGATATTAACGTGCGCACTGAAGTCAATATCGATCAGATGCTTTGCCATGTTCATCATGGAGTTTTGCATCACCGTGCGATCGCTCATATCCATGAGCCGATCATATGCCTTATTCACATTGTTCCACATAAACGCTTCCCTCCCGTGTTTGTCGTTTTCTATTAGTGAATAATATTATTTTACACCGCTTTTATGTCTCTTGCAAGCCTTTGTATTCAAATTGTGGTTCGCCTGATAGTATAACCAATCATCTGTACAGCAAATACACCCTGCCCGGCAGGAACCGGACAAGGTGTATATTTTCGCAGACTACATATTCAATCAGTCGGCATATTTCATAAATGCAGCATACGCCTTGACCGCTTCATACAGATCCGCTTTGCTGATGATCTCGGCAGGCGCGTGCATAGAGAGTACCGCAACACCGCTGTCGATCACCTGCATACCATAGTTGCCGCAGATGTAAGCGATTGTTCCGCCGCCGCCCACGTCTACACCGCCCAGCTCGGCAGTCTGCCAGCTGACATTGCCCTTATCCATGATGGCGCGAAGCTGCGCAATGAACTCGGCATTGGCATCATTGGAGCCGGACTTACCCTTAGAGCCGGTGTACTTATTGAAGCACACACCATGCCCCAGAATGGCAGCATTTTTCTTCTCGAAGGAGAGGAAATACAGCGGATCATAGCCCGCGCTTACATCGCAGGAGAGCATACGGCTGTTTGCCAATGCACGGCGCAGCATCAGGTCGGAATAATTGCCCATGAGCGCGATCATCTCGGCAACGGTGTTTTCAAAGAATCGTCCGTGCATACCGGTCGCACCCACGCTGCCCACTTCTTCCTTATCCACCATCAGGCAGCAGCAGGTGTATTCGGGCGTTTCGGCAAGATTCAGCAGTGCTTCCAAAGACGCATATGCGCATACGCGGTCATCATGACCATATCCCATAATCATGCTGCGATCCAGACCGAAATCACGCGCCTTTTCGGCAGGAACTGCTTCGATCTCGGCAGAGACCATGTCCTCTTCTTCAATGCCGTACTTTTCTTCCAACAGCTTGACCAGCGCCGCCTTTACAGGCTCCTTTTCCACACCGCTTAAAGGACGTCCGCACATGATGATGTCCAGATCCTCGCCTTTCACCGCTTCGGAAGCCTTTTTTGCCATCTGCTCGGCAGAGAGATGGATCAGCAGCTCCGAAATGCCCACAACGGGATCATTCTCGTCTTCGCCGATGGCAAGCTTGATGACCGTACCATCCTTCTTGACCACTACGCCATGAAGAGAAAGCGCACGCGCTACCCAATGATATTTCTTGATGCCGCCGTAATAGTGGGTATCGGCATAGGCAAAATCGGCTTCCTCATAGAAAGGATTCTGCTTGAGGTCGATGCGCGGAGAATCGATATGCGAGCCGACGATGTTCATGCCCTTTGAAAGCGGCTGTTTGCCGATGTGAAACAGAGCGATCGCCTTGCCCATGCAAGTTGCGTAGAGCTTATCTCCCGGTCGAATGACCTTGCCGCTGTCAATGACATCCTTCAGATCTACATAGCCCTGCGCCTTGACCATCTCTACGGTAGTATCCACGCACTCACGTTCAGTCTTACCGCTGTTCAAGTACTTCTTGTAGCGCTCGCCCACGCCGTGAAGCGCAGTCAGAGCTGCCTCATCATAGCTTTTCCATGCGTTCGGTCTTTCCATGTCTCCGTCATCCTTTCGTTTCGCTGCTGTAATCGGAACACCGTATGCTTTGATTATAGCATCTCGCTCAGCTTTTTTCCATAATTGAGATACAGTTTCCGCTTCAAATTTCGCCGTTTAGAATATTGATGGCTGCCTGCGGAACGGCATCATTGGGAGCGCTGCCCTGCGCAAAATCACTCTTTCCGCCACCCTTGCCGCCGCACAGCTGAGACGCACGCTTTAGCAACTTGCCCATATCGCACTCAACCTGAGCTGAACGCGCAAACAGTGTCAGATAGCCGCCCTCCTCCTTAGGCGAGGTCAGCAGCGCAATTACATTTTCTCTCCCGATCAGTCCGGATGCAAGCTCCCGAAGCGCATCGGCGCGCAGAGAAGGCAGCGTACCCGCAACCAGCTTTGCGCCGTTATATTCCCTTGCCGAGACAATCAGCCCTTCCACCTGAGAAAGTGCCTGCTCGCGGCGAACAGCAGCGATTTCTCTCTGAAGCTCAATCATCTGAAGCTTCATCTTCATCACCATATCAGGCAGCTGTTCTACCTTTGCGGAAAACATCGCCGCCGCCTGATCGCTCACCTTCATGCGCTTTTGATAATCCTTATATGCGCGCATACCGCATACAAAGCCCAGTCTGAGCTTGCCGCGGCTCGGGCGCGCATCCACAATCTTCACCAGACCGATCTCGCCTGCATTTGCCGGATGAGTACCGCCGCACGCCACCATTTCCTTGTCACCGATGGCAACGATTCTAACGTGCTCGGTCACGGTCGGCGTCTTTCGAAGCGGCAGCGCCTGCAGTTCCTGCTCGGACGGAAACCAGCAGCGGATGGGTACATTTTGCTGTATCTGCTCGTTTACATCCATTTCGAGCAGTTCGATCTGCTCCGGCGAAAAATGAGTCGATCCGTCGGGCATGGTAATATCGATGGTAGAAATCTCCGTGCCCAGATGAAGCCCAATGGTATTGCCGCCGAAGTGGCGATATACCGCACCGGCAAGCATATGCTCGCCTGCGTGCTGCTGCATATGGTCAAATCGGCGCGCCCAGTCGATGCGGCACAATACCTCATCGCCCTCATTCAATACACTGCTGATCGTGTGCCATACTTCTCCCTCACCGTCAACGATCACATCCAGCACGCTGCATCCTCCGATGGTACCGGTATCATACGGCTGCCCGCCGGAGGTCGGATAGAACGCAGATCGATCGAGCGTGACTTCGGTTTTACCGTTTTTTTCGCGCACGCTCGTTACACGCGCGGTAAATTCCTTCAAATATGTTTGATCGTAATAAAGTCTGTCCGTCATAAAGCCGTATTCCTTTCCGCTTTGCTTTCTATTCTGCTTCGTCAACAAAAAATGCGCCCATGCAGGACGCATCTTTTGATGTATATATTATACCAGAAATCAGAGACGATTACAAGACTTGTATTGCTCCGTGTCAGGTGATATGCTTATCACTGCCCGCATCCCTTACAGCTTCTGCCACAGTGCGCCGCTTGCATCCGACGGCATTCTCAGATCACCTCTGGGAGATACTCCGACCGTGCCCACCTTGGGGCCATCCGGCAGGCAGCTGCGCTTGAACTGCTGATTGAAGAAGCGGCGGCAGAAGGTCTTGAGCCACTTGGCGATGGTCTCATCGTCATAGCGATCGCCCAGCGCATACTTTGCCAGACGGAATATCTTCTTGGGATCACTGCCGCGGCGCAGCATATGATAGAGGAAGAAGTCATGCAGCTCGTAGGGTCCGACCAGATCCTCGGTTTTCTGAGCAATGTCACCATCTACCGGCGGCAGCAGCTCGGGGCTGACCGGAGTATCGAGAATATCCATGAGCACGTTTTTGAGCGTTTCGCTCTCGGTATTCTCCGCTACATGGCGCACCAGATAGCGCACCAGCATCTTCGGGATCGCGCCGTTGACCGCATACATGGACATATGGTCGCCGTTGTAGGTTGCCCAGCCCAGCGCAAGCTCGCTCAAATCGCCCGTACCGATGACCATACCGCCCA
>CAZYQB010000024.1:0-13688 GCA_964649595.1 uncultured Oscillospiraceae bacterium
AGCCATGCAGCAGCGGTCTCATTGTCGATGCTTGCAGAATCGACGTCGCCGCGCTTGTACAGCTCAGCGCCGATGGTGCCGGATTCCTTGTTATAGGTCTGCTCGATGGAGGTGATGAATACGTTGTCGGCATCCCAGTTGGACTCGTTCTTGGTGTAGATGCGCTTCTGCTGGGGCTCGAAGGTGGACAGGATGTAAGCACCGCAGTAGAGAATATTCTCATTGCTGGTGATAACGCCGAAATCTGCACCCTTCTCGGCGAGGAAGTCACCGTTGACGGGCATGAAGCTGACGTAGGTCAGCATGGAGAGGAAGTAGGGAACGGGCTCAGACAGGGTGTACTGCAGAACGTAGTCCTCAACTGCCTTTACGCCGACGGTTTCGAAATCGGTGGTCTCGCCGTTGTAGTATGCTTCTGCACCTTCAATGACGGAGTAGAAGATGTTGGCGGTAGAGGAAGCATTCGCAGCATCGAGAATGTACTTTGCAGCAGACACGAAGTCATGTGCGGTGACGTTTGCATAGTACTCGCCCTTGGCGGTTACCCAAGTAGCGTCCTTGCGCAGATTGAAGGTGTAGGTCAGAGTCTCAGCGTCATAAGACCAGGACTCTGCCAGAGAAGGCTGAATCTCGCCGTAGCAGTCGTACTCGACCAGAGTGTCGATTACGTTTGCAGCAACGGTGAACTCAGCGGTGACGGCGGTGGTCAGATAGTTCAGGGTGCTGATCTCACTCGAATAGAGCGTACGATAAGCAGCCGTATCGGTACCTTCCGCCATGGCGGGCATTGCGCAGATGCTCAGGATCATTACCATGCACAGCACGAAAGCCATCATTTTTTTCATGGGGTATTCCTCCTTGAATAGTTTCCTCCGGCATTGTATACCGGTATGCGGATACATTACCACACACTCAGCATAATTGCAATAACCATATTGTAAAAAATAAAGTTTGTTTGATTTTTCTGTTTACATTTCTGCATTTACCATTCCTTTTCCTATCCTTTTCACTCTTAACCGCAGATAACACTCTATTTACGATGGCATCAACTCGGAAAAAGCACTCCTCCAGCATCTTCTCTCAAGGCAATGTCATCACCGTTCGCCCTCTACCAAAGGGCTCCCTCCTTCGATCAATGACATTGCCCTCAAGAAAACGCTCTTTTACATCAATCTCTACCTTATTATATACGCCTTCACGCAGCACCTATCTTATAATCAAAATGGGTTTTCCGGTCTCTACCTGCGCACAGGACGGATTGAGCGCACGCAGCGCCTCCTCGCTGATGCGGTATTTGCGGGCAATCGACCAGAAGGTATCATCCGTCTGCGGATAGCAGATGCCCACGCCTCCGGGCTGCTTTTCACTCTCCGTCTCCTGCACGTCGGTCAGCACCACCGCTTCGGTCGCCGTTCGCTCAGAGGACTGTGCGCGCAGCAGACACCTCAGCTCCAGCCGGTCACTCATCAGCGCAGAGGCTTCGGCATCGGTTGCGGTTATGCGCATCCACGCATTTTCCGACGGCAGCGCACTCAGCTTGAGCGCAAAGGGCAGCTCTGCCTGCGCGGAGGACAGCACCTCTTCGCCTGCCTGCATATACAGCACCGATGCCTCCAGTACGCCTTCCGCCACCGGTCTGCCGCCCTCCATCTTCCAGTCGCTGACCACCGGATGCACACGCACCGCCAGCACTGTGCCCACGCCGGGGGCGCCTTCGGGCAGCAGCAGCGTGCTTTTGAAGGTTTCCTGACCGCTGCACCGGCTGACTCCGGCGCACAGCGTCAGCTTTTCCTCTACGCCCTCGATCGCCTCTGCTCCGGTGGAATACACATCCGTCAGCACAGTCATGCAGTCCTGCCCGTTCATGCACACCGTGATGCTCAGATCACAGTTGAGCTTGAGCGCAGAATCATGTCCTTCTCCGCCTTCATCCACATCCACCCGAAGCCGCCCGACCTGCGCGGATGCCTCCGGCTCTCCCGCGATCCAGTCAGGCATCGATACCAGCCTCTCAAACGGCAGCGCATAGCGTACCAGCGCCACCGGACGGTTCATCACTCCGCTGGCGATCAGCGCCTCCACCTTTACCTCGCCGCTTACGCGCACGCCGCCCAAATCGCGCTGCGTCCCTTCCACCACCGGCTCTGCCCACTGCATGAGGGTCACACGCGCATTGAGCGCCGCGGGAAGAGAGACTTCATCGCTCAGAGCGATCATATCGGAAGTCTCGGCGTTGAGTTTTTGGGAGCATACCTGCTGCGTCTGCCGCTGAACGCCCTCCACGCCTTCCACATCGGAAACCGCTTCCACCGTATCCAGACTGCACACGCGCACCTGCAATGTAACATTCAAATAGAAAACCATATGTCCGCTTTCATACACCGCTTCGGTATGATCCACATCGGCTTCCACCTGAACGCTCATCTTGGGTGTCGTTCCCTCAATTTCCACCATCTGCTCAAAAGGTGCCTGCGCCGTCAGCGCACGCGCGCCGCCTTCCTGCCCCAGACGATATGCCGCCTGGCAGTACGCCGTTCCGGACACCACCACACGGTCATTCTGAGCCTCGCTGCCGGTGACGGATGCATAGCCGTCCGCCATCAGCACTTCCACCGATTCCCTGCCTGCACCTGCCACCAGTGCTTCGGCGCGCACGGGAAGCTGCACGCGGCTCTCGCCCACAATGCGCTCGACTTCAATTCCCTGCCGGATCACCTTCAATGCCATACCATCCATCCTCCTTCATCACGCAGCCGCCTGCTCATCCTTTACGCCGCACGCCTTCTACCTCGTGTGCCCTTTGCCGATCTGCTCCTTGCAGGCAGATTTGCGATCAGCGCACCGGACACGCCGCCGATCAGCGCGCCCATCAAAAATTCCACCGCCAACAACACGCCCGTAACGCTCATCCCCTCCCACGGCGCACACAATCCATATCCCAGCGCCGCATAAACCAGTCCGATGATCGCCCCAAGCACAAAGCCGTTTCTCCCTCCTCTGCCCACTGCCTTCCACGTTCCTATAAATATGGCGATCAGCTTGAGCGTCTGATTGAGCGAAAGCAGCGCATTATCGCTCAGATGCGCATACACCACCAGCAGCGCCAGCATCATCATGCCCACTACCGTGACCATGATCGCCGTCAACAGTCCCTTGAGCAGCAGAATGCAGCGCGCTCCTCTATGTTCCCCACTCATTCCCATCCTCCCATACCGCACTTCGCGTGCACTTTTATGAGAAAATGATATGCCGCCCATTCCCTGCTCATGACCATTTTGCGCTCCGCTGACAATTCGGCTTGAAAAAAGCGGTATTCAAACACAAAAGTGTATATTTCAGACATTACCTCTTTTCTTTCAGACACTTTTTGTATATAATAGAATCGTCATATACGAATGTACGCTGCAAATCGCTTGACAAGATGCTGATGCTCGTGTATGATAAGAACATATATTCGCCATATATCCAATACGGCGGATCAAATCTATCCAAGGAGGATACACACATGAAGAACCTCATCTCCCGCGTGCTCGCACTTATACTGGTGCTGAGCGTACTTCTGATGCCGGTCTCCGCGCTGGCTGCCGAACGCAATGCCGGTACGCTGACCATCGGCAACCTCGAGTTGACCATGGACGACCAGACCATCAGCCTTCCCATCCAACTTCAGATCGGCGGCGGCGCTGATCTGGAAAACGAACGCGGCTTCGGCATCCTGAATGTACTGACTTCGGATGCGACCGCACTCTCCGCTATGGCTGCCATCGAAAACGGTGAAGTCAAGGCTTATCTCAACGGCATGAGCTATGGTCTGTCCATGCCTCTGGAGCAGGTCATCGCCTCTCTCAGCTCTGCCATCGAATCCTCTACCGGCGCTACCGTCGAGGATCTGCTAGCAGAAGCCGGAAATTCGCTCTCGTCCGAGATGCAGGCTGCAGTTGTCCGACTGACCACCGCCTACACCGCACTGCTGGCAGAAACCGCGACCGCACTCCCCACCGGCGATCCCACCACCTATCTGAAAGAAGAAGTAATCACGAATACGCTGGGCGGAACCGTCACCTGGAGCGACGAGACTCAGACCATCGACCTGTTTGACGTGCAGGCAGAAGCAAACCTCATGACCGTAAGCGTGCCCACGCTCACCTACTCTCAGCTGATCTCCAAGTTCTCCGCCGATTATCCTGCTCTGAAGGAATACTATGATGCCTACATTGCGCTGATGAATCTGGCACTCACCGAATCCGGCGAAGAAGCCGCTGATTTTCAGGCGCTTCTCGATCAGATCTCCTTCAGCATGGACGGCATCGTCTATTCGGCAGAAAACGGCGCTTATGCCGAGCTGTATCTGACAGTTACCGTCAATGAGGACGGCGACAGCATGACCATCGAGTTGCCCTGCATCGTTACCACGCTGGCTGACGAAGCAGGTGTTTACTGCGCTGTGGACGTAATAATGGAAGTAGACGGTGAAGCGCTGTATGTAAGCGTATACACCGATGACTTCGTATCCGAAGGCTATGACTGCACTACCATGGATATCATGATCGCTGTAGGCGACCTCGATGCGGAAGAGCCCGAAACTGCGATCCTGTTTTCCGTCTACTCCATGGGTGATGAAGAAAGCGATATGTACGGTCTGGATATCGGCGTAAGCGAAGGCGACGAATCCATGAGCATCGGCGGCTACTACTATGCTCTGCCGGCAGTCTGCACCGAGGAATCCGATTCTTATGACGGATTTATCCAGTTCTATGCAAATGACGGTTCCACCAACATCGAGTTCTATCTCGACACCAACCTGACCCTCACCTCCGTGCCCGAAGGCGAACTGCTGACCTTCACCACCAGCATCAATCCTCTCGAAGCGGACGAAGCCACTATGGAGCAGCTGGCAAATGATGCCATGATCGTGCTCTATCAGGGTCTGGGCGTACTGATGCAGGATCCCACCATCGCTGCGCTGATGGGTGCTGCCGAATAATTTCATTCACTCCCGTATAGCTTTATAGCACACAATCTTCCGGCATATGTCTTCCTCGGCATATGCCGGAAACTGTATACACACGTTTTTTCTATATTCATCATTCAAGGAGGGATATTCATGACCCGACTCAGGCGGATTTTCTCCCTGATGCTCGTACTGCTACTCTGCCTTGAGCCCCTGCACGCATCGGCTCAAAGCGCTGCTGTCGATACCGACCAATACAATATGATAACATTCACCTCGAACAGCATCACCATAGACGATCCTTCGCTGCCCATAGACAATCTGCCGCTGAGCCTTTCGCTCACCTTCGGCACAGACGGAACCACTTTCGACACGCTGCGCACGCTGATTTCCATGAGCGTCGGATTTGACGGTGAAAACCTGATCGATGCGGCAGCCGCACTGGAAAACAACGAGGTAAAGCTGCACATTGCCGGAATGTCGCAGGACATCGCCATCCCCATGAACCAGGCGCTGGAAAGCCTGCTTTCCAATACATTTCTCGGCGGCGAACCGCTGAGCGAAGCACCCATTGAATTTATGGAGGCATTCGGTGAACTGCTCACCGAGATCAACTCACTGCTCGCCCAAGGTCCCTTTGCCCAAGCATCCGAAACTCCTTCTCATTACCTTTATTCCGAGGATGACTGGCGTTCCTTCTTCGTAGAGTATCCCGCACGGATGCGCGCCGTGCCCGCAGGCGAAGAAGAGATCACCTTTGAGGGCAACACCTACACCGCCCGCAAATACACCTACCATATCGACCGACTCTCCTTCGACGAATATCAGCAATACCGCGACGGTCTGATTATCACCAACGAAGAATACCGCGCTTCTACCGCCGCCACCGCAGGGCTTGAAGCCGCCCTCGAAAAGATGTATGAAATCGGCGCTGAAATGCAGACCGAAAAGAACGCCTCAGAGGATTCCGCCTACGCTTCCGAAGATACTGCCTACGCCGAGCCTGTCTATTCCGAAGACGGCACCTTCTATCTGATTGATGAGGTAATGGGCACGCTGGAGACCGGCACAAGAACCATTCACTATTCCGACGGCACCGAGTATGTGGAAAATATCGAGTTCATCTCCTACATGACCGATTCCCAACTGCTCATGGAAACGGTCTCCACCACCTCCACCGGCAGCACCCGTGATTCCTCTTCCGTCACCGCAGGCGAGGACGGCACGTTTACCATTGTCAGCACCTCTCAAGCGGTTCAGACCATGAATTACGGTGAATACAGCTTCACCTATCGCACCGATTCCACGGCTACCGAAGCTATTTCCAACGACAGCATAACGATGAGCATGGAGGGCATCACCTCCTATACCTACAGCGCCGACAACGTGACGGAAACCGACAGCGAAATCGTCAGGATGGATATGCAGATGAATGTCGTTTCCGATACGCAGGCTGAGCTTTCCACATCGATGAGCACCGTTTACCTCTCCGGCGGCGAAGAGAGCGCTTCCAACTTTGCAATGGACTTCACCATTGAGATGGGAATGCTGAGTGAAGGCACGCTGCTGCGCGTATCCGGCAAACCCTTCAATCCGCTGGATGCCTCCGACGAAGAACTCACTGCCTACGGCGAGGAACTCAGCGAACTGCTGATAAACATCATCACCTCACTCATTCCCGCCATCGAAACGCCTTCCTCCGTGGGCGGTGCACTACTGGGGTAAGTGCGCTGGAGCATGGTCGGATATGGAGAATCCGTATCTCAAATCGCCCCCTGCTTCATATCGGGCAGAACGAAATAAATAAGCAATCGTCAATACCAAACAGTTCATCTGCAGCGCAGCAGCGGAATCGGACTTGTTTTCAACGCTTTGACTGCCGGGGCTGCAGATGGTCAGCTCCGGCAGCTTTTTGCTCCTAAAAGACCGGAAATATTTTAAAACTTAAATTTTTCTTTTATTTCATGGTCGTATGTGATATAATGAACGCAGCGGGATGTCATCCCTAAAACGTAATTGATATTCAGGAGGTAGATACCCATGGCAAATGCAGATGCGGTACTGTCCCAGTTCACTCAGGCGGTCGAAGCCAAAAAGGTCGACTGCTCCAAAAAGCTGAAGATCGGTATCATCGGCACCGGTTGGATCGCAGAAGCTCACATCGAAAGCTACAAGAATATGCCCGATGTAGAAATCGTCGCGGCCGCTGACATCATCCCCGGCAAGGCAGAAGCCTTCATGAAAAAGTATGGCGTAGAAGGCGTTCGCTTCTATCCCAGCCACGAGGAAATGATCGATAATGAGCCCGAGCTCGACGGCGTTTCCATCTGCACTTACAACACTGCTCACGCCGCACCCGCCATCTATGCACTGGAGCATGGCGTAAACGTGTTGCTCGAGAAGCCCTTCACCGTCACCACTGAAGAAGCTATCGAAGTCATGCGCGCCGAGAAGAAGAGTGGCAAGATCCTCTCCATCGGTTTCCAGCCCCGCGGCGATGAAAACATGAAGATGATCAAGAAGATCGTACAGTCCGGCGCTCTGGGCAAGATCTACTACATCCAGACCGGCGGCGGTCGCCGTCGCGGCATCCCGAACAGCACCTTCATCGAGAAGAGCACCGGCGGCATCGGCGCTCTGGGCGATATCGGCTGCTATTCTCTGGATCTGGTTCTCAATGCCATCGGCTATCCCAAGCCCCTGACCGTTTCCGGTTACAAGTCTGCTTTCTTCGGCACCAACCCCAAGTATGCCACCCCCGACAGGAATCACACCGCCGAAGAAAACGCTGCCCGCTTCTCCGTTGATGACTTCGCCGCCGCGTTCATCCGTCTGGAAGGCGACATCATTCTCGACTTCCGTATTTCCTGGGCAATGCACGCCGACACTCCCGGCGATACCATCATCTTCGGTACCGAAGGTGCTCTGCGCGTTCCCTCTACCGACTGCTGGAACGGCTCCTTCTACAAGCCCATGACCCTGTATCACGATCTGGCAGGCGAGCGCGTCGAGACCACCATTCCTCTGATCGAGCATCGTGGTCCCGGTCTGTTCGACATCAAGGTTCGTTCGTTCCTGGATGCCATCAAGAACGGCACCGCCGCCCCCGTTCCCTCCAGCGAGATCATCTACAATCAGGCAATCATCGACGGCATCTGCAAGTCCGCCGAGCTGGGTCACGAAATCGAAATCAACATTCCCGAAATCTGATCTTGCTTAAAGTTTTCTCCGCAAAAAACTGATCTTACGCCTCACCGACTCCTTTGGGGGGTCGCGTGAGGCGCTTTTTATTGCACAGGATCTGGGCAATACCCAATTTATCCACAGATCACTCTTTGGGGAGTTGTGGATAAGAGGATAACTCCTCCTGATTTCTGTAAAGTTTTCCACGTTATCCACAATTTCATGTGGATAATTGGGGATAACGCTGTGAGTATGTGTGGGGAAATGAGGGAAAAGTTGTCGAAAATGAGTGGAAAACCGTCGAAAACTGCAATTTTTCACATCCTGCAAGTAGTATTTGGGAGAAATCATGTCACCTTTTGGGCGAAAACCCCCTTCCAAACGACAGAAAAATGTGGAAAATCCTGTGGAATACCGGGGAAAACTGACCAATTTTAACATAACCGTGGATATATTTGTGTGAAAACCGCGAAATTCGACAGGCAAACTGCATTTTTTATAGGAAATTGTTCACCAATGTGAAAAACTCACTCTCCGCAAAAAAAATACCGCCGCCCTCCTGTGGAAACCCACAAGAAAGCGGCAGTGAATAACTACATAAGTCCCAATGCGGGAATTGCATTGAGGTCAAGAGAGGCAACATTTCCGCGCATGAGCTGATAAAATGCGGCACTGCCAATCATCGCGGCATTATCGGTGCACAAAATTGCAGGCGGCATATAAACCGAAAGCCCTGCCTTCTTGCCCCGGCGTTCGATCTCGCGGCGCAGCAGACGGTTGCTGGCAACGCCTCCGGCAAGCGCAAGGCGTTCAATGCCCATATCCTTGCAGGCGGCGACCGCCTTTTTCGACAGAGAATCGACCACAGCGCGGCGGAAGGATGCCGCAAAATCGGCGGCACGAATCTCTTCGCCCTGCTGGCGCAGCTTGTGTGCCTGATTGATGACGGCGGTTTTCAGACCACTGAACGAAAAATCATACGGGCGCGGCGTGACGATTTTTGGGAACTGATAAGCGTGGTCATCGCCCTCCTCCGCCAGCTTGTCCAGGAGAGGTCCGCCCGGATAGGGAATGTTCAAGACTCGTGCTACCTTGTCGAAGGCTTCGCCTGCAGCGTCATCGGTGGTGCCGCCGAGGATGGTGTACTGACCGTAATCATCCACGCGGACGATGTGGCTGTGTCCGCCCGATGCCACCAAACAGACAAACGGCGGCTGAAGATCGGGATGTGCGATGTAGTTTGCGCTGACGTGACCTTCGATATGATTGACGGGGATCAGCGGCAGGTCACGTCCGTAGGCAAATGCCTTCGCCCATGCCACGCCGGTCAGCAGTGCGCCCACCAGACCGGGACCATAGGTGACGGCAACCGCGTCGATATCCTCCATGGTCATATTCGCCTGTTGAAGTGCCTGATCGCACAGCGGATCAAGGGCTTCAACGTGCATACGGGATGCGATCTCCGGCACAACGCCGCCGTAGAGGGCGTGCATATCGATCTGAGAAGCGATCACCGAGGAGACCAGCTTTCGTCCGTCCTCAATGATCGCGGCTGCGGTTTCGTCGCAGCTCGATTCAATGGCGAGTATGCGCGCGTGTCCCGAAGCACGCAGTTTTTCAATTTGTGCGCGTACGCGTTCTTCATAACTCATGATGTTTTCTTCCTCCTGTGAACCGCAAGACAGAACAGTATATTGACCCAGACTATAGTCGCCAAAACGGATAGACCCCGAATCAGTGCAGTCCATCCTGCTTCAGATGCAATCCTTTGAAAAAACTCGCCGGGGAACATACGGATCATAATATCCGTAGTGGGGTTCATCAGCCACAGATCGTTGGTAAACAGCAGCTGATGAAACAGTATAAACATCCTGTCAAATCCGACCACTAAAAAGCTTCCGATCACTGACAGCAGAATAACACCTGCTGCCACCCAAAAGCACTTAAAGGCGCGGAGCAGGATCTCTGCCGATTCGCTGCCGCCAAGCAGTATTCCTGCCGCTGCCGAAATCGCCGCACAGATCAGCAGTGCGATTTTCAAGCCATGCGCTATACTGAACAGCTTCGCCACATCCACCATATGCAGCTTTTCGTTCGCATTGAACACCTGCTGCTTGATGCCGAATACATACTCCTCAATCGAAAGATCGTCCGTTTTTCCACTCAAATAGTCGGCCAGCAGTATATTCACCCGACTAAGTGCAGACGCATCCATGCCGACCGAATCGTACACATCAATCTGTGCCTGAATAGCATCATATTGCATGGGATCAAGCGCGATCTGCTCAAAACCATGCAGCGCACCGCCCAGCAAGCCCGCGAAAAACGAGAATACGCACAATACCGTACAAATAAATTTCCTCACAGACGGCACCGCCTTTCAAGAAATATGAGGAGAGGGAAAAGCCCTCTCCCCGACGGTATTACATTTTCTGCAGGTAAGCGGTGACGAAGCTTTCCAGATCGCCGTCCATGACCGAAGCGATATCGCCCACTTCATGACCGGTGCGGTGATCCTTGACCATAGTGTAAGGCTGGAAAACATAGGATCGGATCTGGCTTCCCCATTCGATCTTCTTCATTTCACCCTTCACGTCAGCCATCTGCTGCATCCGTTCCTGCTCCTTGAGCTCTGCCAGCTTGGCTCGCAGCATCTTGAAGCACATTTCCTTATTCTGCACCTGAGAGCGTTCGTTCTGGCACTGAACAACGATGCCGGTAGGGTTATGCACGATACGAACCGCAGAGTCGGTACGGTTAACGTGCTGTCCGCCCGCGCCCGATGCACGGTAGGTGTCGATGCGCAGATCTTCCGTCTTGATCTCAATCGCGCCGTCATCCTCGATAACAGGAGCAACGTCCAGAGAGGTGAAGGAGGTATGGCGGCGTGCGTTGGAGTCAAACGGAGAGATGCGCACCAGACGGTGTACGCCGCGCTCGCTCTTCAAAAATCCATAGGCATACTCGCCGGACACTTCAAACGTAACCGACTTGATGCCAGCTTCGTCGCCGTCGAGCAGGTCAAGTTCCTTAACAGCAAATCCCTTGCGCTCGGCAAAGCGACGGTACATACGATAGAGCATCTGCGCCCAGTCCTGCGCCTCTGTTCCACCCGCACCGGCGTGCAGCGCCAGAATACAGTCGTTGCCGTCGTATTCGTCATGCAGCAGAGTGGTCAGGCGCAGCGATTCCAGATCGGACTTGAGCGAGTTGAACTCCTCCTCGATCTCAGGCACCATGGAGGCATCCTCTTCCTCGTCCGCCAGCTCGATCAGCGTTTCCAAATCATCCGCGCGTTCACCCAGCGACTTGTAGTGGTTGAGCTTTTCCTCAACCGAATGAGCTTTCTGGTTGATCTTCTGAGCGCGTTCTAGCTCATCCCAGAATCCGAGGGATGCCATATCCTCCTGATACTCGATCAGCTGCTCCTTGAGATGCTCAATGTTGAGCGCCGCGCCACATTCCTCGATCAGCTCGCGCAGCGTGTCCAGTTCTTGTCTGAATACTTCGGTTTCAAGCATGGTAAAAAACTCCTTTCGTGTGGGAGAGTATACGTTGAAAATGTTTCAATGCAGCATCGACTTCGGATCGGCGATATATGCGCACAGTGCTGCGCGTTCGGAGTCGATCACATCGCGCCCATAGGCATCCAAAAAATCATTTTTGTATTCATCGGTGCCGAGATTATACCCCAGCGACCATGCCGCCCAGTACAGATCAAAATGCCGATCTCCCAAACCTGCTTCACCCAGATCCACGAAGCCGCTGAAACAGTCTCCCTCAAAAAAGATATTCGGCAGGCAGCAGTCGCCGTGAATAAGCACATCGCTTTTGAGAATACTCATCCGCTTAGATATGGGGCGATTCAGTGCATCGTTATCCGAAAACTCTGCACACAGGGCATCATAAGCGATCCGGTTGGCATCGCGCAGGGGACAATCGGAGGCATCGATTTCGTGAAGCCTGCGAACCACTTCGCCGATGCGCCGTGCAAGGCGTCTGCCATCGCTCATAAGGGATTTATCACAGGCATATCTGCCGCGCACGCGCTGCATCAGCAGAAAATCCTGCCCGTTTGACTGAACATACTGCACCAGCGGCGCAGACAGTCCCTTTTTATAGAAATACTCCTGCATCATGGCAGCTCGCCGGAGACTGCCATGCGGAGCGATCTTCAAACACATATCCTCGCTCATGAGCACCTGCGCACCCGAACGCCCGATGTTTTCAGGGCGAACGAGCGAGCCTGCAAAAGATCTGCAAATCTCATCAGGCAGAGCAAAGAGCATATCGTTCATGGCTATTCTCACTTCTTGCCACAGCATTCCTTATACTTTTTGCCGCTGCCGCAGGGGCAGGGATCGTTTCTGCCCACCTTCGCATCCGACTTGACCGGCTTTTTGGCGGTCTCGGCGGTATTCAGGTTGGTGGTCATCTTGCGCTCCTCCTGCTTGTGCTCGATGGGCTGCTGACGCACGATCACTGCCATACACAGACGGCGCACGGTGTCCTCCTGCATCAGGCGCACCATTTCCTCGAACATGGAGAAGCCCTCAAGCTTATATTCAGCAACCGGATCGCGATGGGCGTAGGCACGCAGACCGATGCCCTCGCGCAGCTGATCCATCGCATCGATGTGATCCATCCATCTGCGGTCAACGGCAGACAGCAGCGCCACTCGCTCAAACTGGCGCATATCGATGCCCAACTCGGAAATATACTTTTCGCGCTCGCCGTAGAACTCGTTGGAGGCATTCATCAGTGCCTCCTTAAATTCATCGCGGGTCGACTCGCGAAGCGATTCGTAGATGGTCTTGACTGTGCCGCCTTTGAGCAGGATGCGCTCGAGATACTCACCCAAACCATTTATATCCCATGTATCCCAATCGTTTACGCTGGCGCAGAACTGATTTACGGCTTCGGTCAGCAGCGTATCGCGCATATGATCGATGTTTTTCTTCATATCGCTGCCCATCAGCACATCCTGGCGCTGACCGTAAATGATGCTGCGCTGCTGGTTCATGACATCGTCATACTGAAGCACGTTCTTACGGATGCTGTAGTTGCGGCTTTCCACGCGCTTTTGGGCATTTTCGATCTGGTTGGTAAGAATACCGTACTCGATCGCCTGATTCTCCTCCATGCCCAGTCGCTGAACCAACGGCTGAATGCGGTCGGAACCGAAGAGGCGCATCAGATCATCTTCCAGAGAGATGAAGAACTGACTGGAGCCGGGATCGCCCTGACGACCGGCGCGTCCGCGCAGCTGATTGTCGATTCGGCGAGACTCATGGCGCTCGGTACCAATGATGTGCAGACCACCCAGCTCGATGACCTCGTCGTGACCGGCATCGGTCTCCACGCGGAACTGCTTGTACAGCTCATTGAATACCTTGCGGGCATCCAGCACTTCCTGCGGAACATCCTCAGAATGACCCATCGCTTCTTCGATGAGCGCTTCTTCATATCCGGCAAGGCGCATCTTTTGGCGCGCCATAAACTCGGCGTTGCCGCCCAGCATAATGTCGGTGCCGCGTCCTGCCATGTTGGTAGC
>CAZYQB010000025.1:0-13615 GCA_964649595.1 uncultured Oscillospiraceae bacterium
CAGCGAATCCTCAAAATCGGCACGGGTAAAGCAATCGATGTCCTCACCATCCAGCGCGCGCTGTGCCAGCAGCTTTGCCGCGCGCAGCAGCTCATCGCGTCCGCCATAGTTGAGCGCGATATTGAGTTTCAAGCCTTCGTTGCCGCGCGTGCGATCCATAGCGGCATTCACTGCGTCTCTCTGCGGCGCGGGCAGTCCATCCACATCACCCAGAATGCGGATGCAGACCTTCTTTTCGCACAGCTCATCGATCTCCGAAGAAAAATACTTGAGCAGCAGTCCCATCAGTGCGCTTACTTCCTCCTTGGAACGCGTCCAGTTCTCGGTGGAAAACGCATAGATGGTCAGTGCCTTGACCTTGAGCGCATCACATTCCCGAATGATCGCACGCAGTGCTTCCACACCGGCGGCGTGTCCTGCCGAACGGGGCAGCGAGCGACGGGTAGCCCAGCGCCCATTGCCGTCCATGATGACTGCGATATGCGCCGGAATGCGGCTCATGTCGAGCTGTGCCTGCGCATCCGTATTCTGAGGATCATGATTCTGCTCCTGTGCAGTGATGCCTCTGAGCAGTCTGCCCGCCAGCTCACCGATAGACGTCTTGTTCGTATCCTTGCTCAATCCGTACGCCTCATTTCATTTTTGATATTCAAGCGGCTTATTTCCCGAAATTTATATCCATCCGACCTTGTGTATGTTTCCCTGCAGAGCAGTATCATCGATTAAGGCGCAGGCATCAGAAGGCTTTGGGTGTCCTGTTCCATCCTCAGCTCGATCCGCTTCACCAGAAAACCTCAATAAATATCCAGAGAAGCACACACAAGGGCGCACGCATATTGCCGCGCGATCGTATTTTTACTGAACTTGTGCGGAGAAGAGTTTCCTCCCCTCCGCACAGCGTTTTGCGATCCGGTTTTAAGAGCCGCCTCCGCGCTTCACTTCGTCGGGAAAGCGGGCAACCGTAATGTATGCGGCATCCTCGCTCACGCGAATCACGCGCTCTGTTCCCTCCGCCGCCTCGCGCCAGCCCGACACGCGGATGATCTTCGGCTCAATGCCCTTATCCCGCAGTCTTTCCAGCGCATCCGTCAGCGGCAGCCCCATCAGCTCTGTCAGCCACTGCCCGATCATACGGACAGGATTTCCTTTTCCTTCTCCTGAGAGAGCTTGTCGGCTTCCTTGATGGCGGCATCGGTTGCCTTCTGAAGCTCAGTCTCGGCCTGCTTTGCATCGTCCTCGGTGATCTTGGAATCCTTCTTCATCTTCTTGATCTGGTCGTTGGCATCGCGGCGGATGGCGCGGATGGCTACCTTGCCTTCTTCAACCATCTTCTTGACCTGCTTGACCAGTTCCTTACGGCGCTCGGCGTTCAGTTCGGGGATCATCAAACGGATCACCTTGCCGTCGTTAGACGGATTGATGCCAATATCAGACTTGAGGATCGCCTTTTCAACCTGAGAGATCATTCTGCTCTCCCACAGAGAGATCACCAGCATACGAGGTTCGGGCGAAGAAATATTGCCCAGCTGATTGATGGGAGTGGGAGTGCCGTAGTAGTCTACGGTAATCTTGTCGAGGATCTGCGGATTGGCGCGACCTGCGCGCAGGGTGGTCAGATCCTTGCGGGTAACAGCGAGAGTCTTTTGCATCTTTTCCTTGGCGGTAGCAATAACGGACTTATACATAAAATTCCCTCCCTCGGTAATTTCCCTAATGTATCCATTGTATAAGGTTTTCGCCCTTATGTCAATCTTGAAAATATGGGCTTTTGATGACGTTTCTTAATGTTTCATGACACAGCTGCCATTTCAGCGGCTGCGACGCATATATTCCTCGCGCAAAATCGAGTACAGATCGACATCCACATACCGTCCCTTATTCAAAAGCCGTCCGCGCAGTCTGCCCTCATGCTGAAAGCCGCATTTTCGCATCACCACGCCGGATGCCGGGTTGTCCACCTCGTGCTGCGCTTCAATACGATGAATGTGCAGATCCTCAAAAGAGTATTTCAATACTCTTTTGAGCGCCTCGGTCATAATGCCCTGATTCCACATATCCCGCGCCAGAGAGTACCCCACCTCGGCAGAATTATGCTCCTCATGATGCCACATATAGCCGATCGTGCCGATCACGCGCCCCGTGCTTTTAAGCTCAATGCACCAGCTCGCAGGCTCGCCCAAGCGGTATTTGCGCTGCATATAGCGAACATACTGTCTGGCTTCAGCAACCGAACAGTATGCCGACCATAGCACATGGCGCGCCACCTCATGGTCACGCCCATAATCGTATATATCCAGTGCATCCTTTGCTTCCATGCGCCTTAGGATCAGCCTCTGAGTCGTCAGCCTCTCCATCGGAAACAGCATCGCGTCATACGAAAACATATCCGAAAACCTCTAATCCGATCATCTTTAAGTTACCCATATTCAGAAACGCATTTTATGCGTTTACCCATTCGATATCCGCCCGATCAGTGCCCTCGCCCGGCAGCAGGCAGATCCCGGCAGACAGAGCCAGTCGTCCGCCGTCGTTGCGGGTGGTGATGCCGCGCCGACTGACGGTGGTGTTCTCCATCTTTGCGATCAACGCCATCTCACTTGTCTCTCCGGCAAACAGCACGCCGTCGGTTCGATCAATGCAGGAGGCGTCCGCCGCATTGAGCGTGGTTCGGGCGATCAGCACGCCTTCCTCTCCGGGCACACGCACATTGACCACACCGGCAAGGCGCACATCGCCGCCCATCACCGGGAAGGTCTCTTCATTCAGCGTACGTCCGTCCGCAGTCATCACACGCACATCAAGAGAGAGCACCTGTCCATACATATCCTCGACCAGCGCCCATACATTCATGGATAACAGCTCGCCGCAATTTACTCTGCCGCCTGCAGGCAGTTCGCAGAAGGCGTGCGCCGCATTCCATGCGTGCATAAGTGCTCCTTCCGCCGGACGCACCGAGCCGCCGCACTCATATATCGCATCGCTTGCAAAATACGCAAATGCTTCATCCGCCTGCGCGGTCATGCATATCTTATCCCGGCGACATTCCGCGGCGCGCCGCAGCAGATCCGCTGCCTGCAGAAAGCGCATCTGCCGAGCAAAGCGATCCGCATCCTTCTTATAGAGTTCATTTTCCTGCGGGATCACGCCGCCGCGCAGCTTCCACACGGCGCTATCCAGTGTCGAAACCTCTTCTCCCGCAGCATATGCGTGCAGCGCATCCTCCCGAACCATGCCGCAGTGCGCAGCATATACGCGCTCCTGCACCACGGTCAGACCGCCCAGAAAATCGTTCTTTTCAAAGGCGTTCTGAGGCATTCCCGAAAGCACGATGCCGTCTGCACCCAGCTCCAGCAGCCTGTCGATCATATCGCCCGAAACAGGGTACTCCTGCACTGCCAGCGCACGCATGGCTCTGCCACCAGCGCGAAACGCCGTTTCCATATGACGCACATCGCAGCCGATGCCGCCGCGCTCCAGCGAAAACTTGATGCCGTATACCGTTTCCTCCAATTTTTTGAGATTCAGCTTTACTGCATCTTTCACCTTCAGCTCATGGCGAATGATCCTCGCCGCTGCCGGAAGGCGCTCGGTAAAGGCATACATTCCCGCTGCATCGCCGTCCAGCGACACCGCATAGCGGAAAGTATATTTGCCGCTGACATGGCTGTTCACCGCCAGCTGCACGCAGATGATCCCCTCGTCGCCCTCCATCCGGGAGGTAAGGCGCACCTTTTCCACGGCGGCATAATTCACCGCGCGAAGGATTGGCGCACACATCACGCCGACCTGCGCGACCGGATGCTTCTCATCGGGTCGCGCATACAGCATCGGATCAAAGCACAGCTTCAGTTCGTTTGCGCCTTCGCTTTTCATATATCCGGTCAGCTCCATGCGCACTGCGCCGGAAGTAAACGCACCCATCTCCTCGCCGTTGAGATATGCTCTGCCGCTGCCGCACACCTTCGGAAACTCGATGAGCAGGCGCTCATCGTCCTCCTCCGGCGTATCGATATTCACGCTGTAGATCCATTTTCGCGCCGAAATCCATTCGCACAGCATTGCGTTCAAGCCCTGCTTTGCATCAGAAACGTGTCCCGCTTCAAGCAGCGCCTCATATACGCCGCACGGCTCCGCCAGCAGACTCTCCGGCAGTATCCCGTCGGTCAGTCTCCAGCCCTCGGTCACTTTTTTATAAAATGCCATGTGTTTTCTCCTTAAAATCAGCCATTAATCGCCTTATCCGCCAACAGAAGTCCCACCAGCGTCTTGGAATCGGTAATGCTTCCGCGCCTTGCCATCGCCATCAGCATATCAAACGGCACCTTGATGACATTCAAAAACTCGTCCTCGTCGGGCGAAACCTCGCCTGCTGAAAGTCCGGTCGCCAGATAGATGCCGATCATCTCGTCACAGAAGCCCGGACTAGTCACGGTATCGGTCAGGTGTACCCAGCTGCTTGCGGTCATGCCGGTTTCTTCCTTGAGTTCGCGCTTTGCCGTCTCCAGCCGATCCTCACCCGGAAAATCGAGCTTGCCTGCCGGGATCTCCAGCAGCGGCTTTGCAATCGCCGCACGATACTGCCGAACCAGCAGCACGTTATTTTTATCATCCACCGCGACCACCGCCGCTGCGCCCGGATGGCGCACCGCTTCGCGCTTGGCGCTCTTGCCGTCGGGCAACGTCACATCCATGCAGTCTACCTTGACCAGCTTTCCTTCAAATACACGCTTTCCAGATTCGATGCGTTCTTCGATCGCACGGTCTTCCTCGGGCGAAAAATGCAAATTCAGCTTCATATTCATGCTTATTCATTCCTCTCCGCAGCCGCCTGCGCTTCTTCGGACACGGCATATACCTGCGTACCATTGTCAAAGACCAACGGATAACTCGCCCTCAGCGCTGCGTAATCGATGTTGTAATTATAGCGCTCGCTCGAACTGATATAGATATAGTCCACGCCGTACAGCTCAAACAGATGCGCATTTTCCACGGGCGCTTCATACATCTTTTTTACGTCGCGCTCCTGCGTGTAATAGTCCACGCCGTGATAATACAGAAAAGAGGAGGTTCCGCACACGATCTTCATGCCGCCTATAGAGGACACGGGATTGTTGTGCTGCGTGCCGGTCAGCACAACGGTATCGCCTGTGTACTGCTGAAATTCCTCGCTTTCCGTTTTGATAAATTCGGTTGCCGCCACATCACTCGCGCCGTAGAGCTGATATTCGGACACGCACTCTCGTGCCACCGACAGCACGCCCGAAAGAACCGATACCACCACAAACGCACACGCAAAGATTCTTCTGCCCGGAAGATCACGGATGCGGTCATACAGCGCGACGAGATACTGCGCACACATAGGCAGCATCACCATAAACGCCACATAGAACAGTTTGTTGTTGTCATACGGATTGGGCTGAAACTGGATAAGCTCCGCAACGACATAAATGCCCAGTGCGCCGAGGGCGATCATTTTCTCCCTGCGCTTTGCCATAAGACCGGCAGGCAGCATCACCAGATACACCAGTCCCACATTCTTGATCCAAAACCAGAAGTACTCATCGATGAATCCCTGTCCGTTCCAGTTGACCCAGTTGGGGCGGATGGCAAGCGAACCGCCTCCGATGGTCTGCGGAAAGGTCCACGTCAGCAGCTGCGGCAGCGCCAGCAGCACCGCAATGCCGCCATAGCAGGCAAAATCAATAAGCGGTTTGAACCAGTTGCCCTTCCTCGATTTATAGATCGTACAGATCATTGCCGCCGCACTGATGATGCCCAGCGCAAGGAAGGAGTGGGTATGGATCATAGGCATCATGCCTGCCCACACGCCCAGCATACAAAACAGCTTTGTATCCTTCTCCTTCAGGCAGCGCAGCAGCAGCCATAACGCAGGCAAAACCATCATCCATCCGGCAAGCAGCGTTCTCTGCGGCAGCATCATATCCACCAACACATTCACCCAGCGAATATTTTCATCCACCAGATTTGCCGGTGCCTGATAAAATCCGGTGAACACCTCCATAAATCGCGAGGGATCGCCCAGAGCACCGTCGATCACATAGATAAAGCCCAGACCGCCGTTTAAAAACATCAGCGCACTTGCCAGCAGCACCGCGCGGACATCCTTCGTCATCTCCCATGCCAGCAGCGCAAAGCCCCAAAATACCAGTGCGCTCATCATCACGCCCGGTATGATAAATGCCCACCTCAGTTCCATACCCATCAGATACAGCGAGCCACTCATGGCATCCATCAGGAAGGGATAACCAAGCGTCGTGCCGGGCAGGATGGTATATTCCGGCGGATAGACTGCATCCACCAGACCGGTGGCAATGCCCAGATGCAGATTCAGATCACCATAGGTGGACTGTCCGGTCATCAATGCTCCGTTTTCCGGGCGAATGACATGAGTATACTGCATATACGCCATTACGGCGGTGAATGGAACAACCACCGCCAGCACCGCCCATATGGGCGGCTCATGCGCATCCCTGACCGATTCCGATGCACGGGAGAACATACTCAATCCCGCGCATCCTGCCGCAAGTCCCAGCGCGCACCAGTGCGCCGCCTGCGAAAACCTCATAAAAAAGGCAAACAGCGACGGAAACCACATCAGCATTGCAAATCCGAGCGAAAGCCCCATATACAAGCGCGTCATGCGTCTGTAGCGGCTGAGCAATCTGTCTGCGATCACCACGCCGCACAGTTCAAACAGCAGAAGATAAATATATCCCATCATAGCTTCATTTCCTCCGAATTTCGAAAGTCGTTCGTCAGCAAACCGGTTCGCCGTGCTTCATGCGCCCAATATCCCCTCTGGCACATCAAGCACAGCGGCGCAGATGCAGCCCGCGCCGCTGTAAACATTTATCGCTTTACTCCGTCAGCACTGCAGTAAGCAGCTTGACGCCTTCCTTCATATCATCCAGGCTGACCGCTTCGACGGCACTGTGAACGTAGCGGCAGGGCACCGACAGCACGCCGCAGGGAATACCGCCGCGAGTGCGCTGAATGGCACCGGCATCGGTACCGCCTGCAGTGAGCACCTCGCGCTGATACTTTGCACCGCACTTTTCGGCTGCCGCTTCCATCAGGCGGACCACTTCGGGATGGCAGATTACCGAGCTGTCGAGAATCTTCACGGCAGCGCCTTCGCCCAGCTTCACGGAGTTTTTCAGTCCCTTGGGCGTGTCTCCGGCAGGAGTCACATCCAGCGCAATGCCCATATCGGGATTGATGGAGTATGCCGCCGCCTGTGCGCCGCGCAGTCCGACTTCCTCCTGCACGGTGAACACGCCGATGACCTCGTTTTTGCGCGCATCCGCTTCGCAGAGGTTCTTGAGGGTCTGCACCAGCACGGCGCACCCTGCGCGGTCATCCATCGCAGTGCCTGCGACCATATTTTTTCCCAGTTCAAAGAATTCAGGCGCATATACAGCGAAATCACCCAGACGAACCAGCTCAAGTGCTTCTTCCTTAGAGGAAGCGCCCAAATCGACAAACAGCTTGCTCATATCGCGGTCGTTGAGGTCGTTTGCCTCGCGTTCCGCCGCCAGAATACCGCTTACGCCGTTTTCAAATATGATGCGGCGATGCACCGAGTTGCCCTTGGAAATGCCGCCGACCGGATGCACGCGCACAAAGCCCTTCTCGGTGATATGAGTCACGACAAAGCCGATGTGATCCATATGCGCAGAAACCATGATGCGCTTTCCCTCGCCGTTTCTCTTGCGGGTCACGATCAGATTGCCCATCGCATCGTAACGAATCTCATCAACATAAGGGGCGACCATATTTTCAAGCACCTTGGCGACACAGGTTTCATTGCCCGTCGGTCCGTAGGCAGTCGAGATCTTTTTCAGCATATCTTTCATATATATTCAGCTCCTCCGGGTCTGATGCGCTCTGCCCGACCCGATGTATATTCGTACTTTTATCGTATGTAAGCCCTCAGAAGGTCGCGCCTTCGCTCAGAAACGCATCCAGCAGCATATACTGCGCTTCGATATCGCGCAGACACGCCACATTGGACGGCGAGTGAATATAGCGGCAGGGCACCGACAGCACCGCAGATGCTCTCGCACCGTGATTGCGCTGGAGATTTCCGGCATCGTTGCCGCCCGCAACATACTCCTTGACCTGCCATGCAATGCCCTTTTCCTCGCCCAGCTCACACAATCGGCGGAACAGACCTCTGTGTCCGATCGAGCTGTTATCCATGATCGACACGGCAACACCCTTATCCACCTGGCAGACCTTCAATTCATCATCCACCATGCCCAGATCGTTTGCACTGGTTCCTTCCAGCACGATCACGCAATCGATATCTTCCAGACCAAAGCCTGCAGTCCTCGAGCCGCGCGCGCCGACCTCTTCCTGCACGGTAAACGCGCAGGTTACATCGCACGGATAATCGCCCTCCAGAATGCTCAGCATACAATTGCAGCCGATGCGGTCATCGAGCGCACGCGCCTTGACCATGCCGTCACCAAAGTCCACCCAGTCGCTGTCAAAGGTAATGAAATCGCCCGGAGAAACCAGTCTCTCGGTGGAAGCCTTGTCTTTCGCACCGATATCGATATAGAGATGATAGTGACGCAGTACTCTCTGTCTTTCCTCCCAGCTCTGAAGGTGGATCGCCTTTGCACCGATCACGCCCGGCACGCAGTCATCGCCGATGAGAACGTGCTTAGAAACCACAACGCGCGGATCAATGCCGCCGACGGTAGCATAAGTAATCAGACCGTTGTCATTGACACCGACCACGATCATGCCCACCTCATCCATGTGCGCCGACACAAGCACATGACGCCCGTTGCTTTCAAGGCGTGCGCGTCGAGTGGCGATCACGTTGCCCATTCTGTCCACGCGCACCTCGTCGCACAGCGGCTTTACCTTTTCAAGGATATAATCACGCACGGCATCTTCATTGCCGGATACACCGCGAAGGGCGGTCAATTCCTTTAAAACCATTTCAAGTCCTCCCATTCGCGCGTAATTTCGCTGATAAACAGTGCCATCAGCCGTCCGACCTCGCACAGGGTATCTACTGACAGCATTTCAACGGTGGTATGCATATATTTAAGTGGCACCGAGATCAGTACCGAAGGCAGACCGCCGCGGGAAATGTTGGTAGAGGAAGCATCGGTGCCGGTGGTTCCTCCACCGGTGACTTCCAACGCATAGCTCACGCGATGCTTCTTTGCGATCTCGCGCAGCTTCTTGGTGAGCATCGGATGCAGGTTCGGACCCAGCGAAATGGTAGGCTTGTCCAGCGGAAATGCCTCAAACTTGCCGGTACCCGGTCCCTCACCATGCGTTACATCCACTACGATAGCGACATCCGGCTCCAGATTATACGTCGTTGCCGATGCACCCCAGCCGCCGACCTCTTCCTTGGTGGTAGCGACCATATATACCTCGGCAGAAACATCCATATAGGAAAGATTCTTCGCGCACTCCATCATGGCGCCCACGCACGCGCGGTCATCCATGGTCTTTCCCGCCATGCGTCCGTCCGCCAGCTCGACCGCCTTGCCCAACATGACTACCTGATCGCCCACGCGCACGCGGCGGCGCACTTCCTCCGCTTTCATGCCTACATCGATATAGAGTGTCGGGAACTGGATCGACTGATTCTTTTCGGCAGCTGATACCAGATGCGGCGCCTTTGCGCCCACCACGCCATACAGCGGACCGTCCTTGGTGAGAATATTTACCTCCATTGCCGGAAGGATGCGCGGGTCAACGCCGCCGGTTCGGGTGATGCGCACGCAGCCGTCATCCTCGACCTCGGTAACGACCATGCCGATCTCATCCTGATGCGCGCAGATAATAAACCTCGGTCGACGCTCATCCGCTTTTTTGCCTTTCACGGCGATCACATCATAAAGGTGATCGATCACAACCTCATCACACAGCGGCTCGAATACCTTTGCAATATACTCCGCAGCCGGCTTTTCATAGCCGGGCGTGCCGCTGATGGCAGTTACTTCTTTTAGAAATGTTTTTAGATCCATGAACCCCATCCTACTTTCTACCATCAGATTCTGCTTGTTATTATATACCGTATTCCATATTTTCGCAAGTCATGTATGCGCTGTTTCATAAATCCGACATAACACGCCTTTAATTTTTGATCGGTCAGCGGTATAACAAAATTTGAAATCATATGATCCTGCTGTGCCACATTTCATCCATTGACTTCCCTCTTCAGTGGGTATATGCTGTATTCATAGAATATGGTATAAATCCGTTTTTTCCGCATAGAACACATACATACAGATAGACAAACAAACTCTGCGCTATACCGAGGTGATAAAAATGCTGAAATATCTTGCCGAATACGGATCGGTTTCGTTTGAAGAAGCTGCTCTCAACGATGTAGACCGCCTGATCTTCTCGCAGCTTGCCTATATGGATTTTGAAGAGGTTGCATATCTTCATAAGGGGCTTGATGACCGTACGCTCGCCTATGCGCTCTCCCATGCGGCATGGGCAGATTCGGAGGACCCTTCGGAGGATCGCTTTTCCTTTCAGAAAAAAGATGATCGGCAGCTTGCCGAGCTTGCCGCTGCCTGTCCAAGATATTCCGCCATCCGCTTTATCGATTTTTACCGTCAGTTTGACGTACTCACCCAAACTCAGTTTGCCGCGCTCGCACTCCGATTAAACAAGGATCATCTGCTGATCGCCTTCCGCGGCACCGACAATACGCTCGCCGGATGGAAGGAGGATTTCAACATGGCATACATGGATGAGATCCCCGCACAGCGCATGGCACGTCTTTATATAGAAGAAAACGCTCCGTCTGCAAACATCATCACCGTCTGCGGACATTCCAAGGGCGGCAATTTAGCGCTGTATGCCGCAGCAAGCTGCCCCCAGAGCATCCAAAGGCGCATCGAAAGCGCCGTCAGCTTCGACGGACCGGGCTTTAACGAGCGCGTCATCCAGAGCGAAGGATTTCGCCGTATGCAGGACAAAATGCGCGTCATCATGCCCGGCTCTTCTATCGTATCGCTTCTGTTTGAGCAGCCCAAGGATACGCGCCTGATCGACAGCCGCGTATTCAGCATTTTTCAGCACTATCCCTATTTCTGGAATACTGATAAAATGGATTTTGTATACATCTCGCGCCGCAGCACCACCAGTGCCCTGCTCGGAAAAACGCTCTGCGGACTGATGGATCGGCTGAATGTGGAGGATCGGGAACATCTGATCGAAGAGGTATACGATCTGATCGCCGCCACCGGTGCAGACACCATCAATGATCTCGCCGCTGGATGGCGCAGCAGCGCCCGGATCATCGTCTCGCGCCTGTTCAAGACCGACTCACAGACTCGCGCCGTATTTCAGCAGACTCTCAATGCCTTCCTCTCCGCCGCCGCAGAGGCTGTGGGTGAGATCATCCGCAAGAAGCGTGCATAAGCCGCCGGGAATTATGCATTTATTCACTCAAAATGTATGACAACGTATAGTTCCCGATAATTTTCCATTAAATCGCACGAAATAAAGGCTTTTCGCTTGCTTTCCTCTTGAATGTCGTGTATACTTTGACCATTCGCGCATGAATAATCTCATGCGCATTTATTCAAGGAGGATATCACCATGAAGAAGATCATTGCTATTGTTCTGTGCGCTCTGATGTGCCTGAGCTGCGCCGCGCTGGCAGAAACCGCCGTGGACACCGCTGCTCCCGCCGCTACTGAAGAGCCCATCGTCATCGTCATGCCTGAGGAAACTCCCAACCTCGACAAGATCAGGCAGGACGGCGTCATCTATATGCTGACCAACGCCGCCTTCCCTCCCTTCGAGTATCTGGCAGACGAGCTGGATGAGAACGGCAATCCGATCGTCATCGGCGTTGATGCCGACATCGCAGCCGAAATCGCTGCCGATCTGGGTGTTGAGTTGGAAATCATTGACATGGACTTTGACAGCATCATCATGGCTATTCAGCAGGGCAAGGGCGACTTCGGCGCTGCCGGCATGACCGTGCGCCCCGACCGCGAGGAAATGGTCAACTTCACCATCAAGTATGTCAAGTCCGCCCAGTACATTCTGGTAAAGGCTGACGACACCGCCATCACCACCGCCGAAGATCTCAAGGGCAAAGTCATCGGCGTTCAGATGGGCACCACCGGAGACTTCTACGCCTCCGATGAAATCGAAGGCGCGACCGTCGTTCCCTACAACGATGCCGTAACCGCTTCTCTGGACTTGGCAAACGGACGCATTGACGCCGTCATCACCGACGAGCTGCCCGCAAAGAGCATCGCCGCCGCCAATGAAAATCTGAAGGTTCTGGATCTGGTTCTGACCGAGGAAGAATATGCCATCGCCGTTTCCAAGGATAAGCCCGACCTGTTGGCTGCCATCAACCTAACCATCCAGCGCCTGCAGCAGGAAGGCAAGATCGAAACCTTCATCAACACCCACATGGGTCTGGCTGCTCCCGAAGAGACCGCTGAGGTCGCCGCCGACGCAGCCGCTGCTGCTGATGCTAACTAATTTCACACCGTTATTCCCTCTCCCGTTCAGCCCCTCTGAACGGGAGTTTTTTAAGGACACGGCAGATTTACATCAAATGAAATGAGGTTATGCTTCCATGTTCCAAAACTTCGGTCAACAGCTCTACAGGAGCTTCATTGAGGGCGATCGCTACAAGCTCTACCTTCAAGGTCTGAATCAGACGCTCCAGATCACGCTGGGCGCACTGCTGCTGGGTATCCTTCTGGGCAGTCTGGTTGCTATCGTAAAGGTCTATGTGCGCGACTACAAGATGCTGCGTCCGCTGACATGGATATGCGATGCCTATGTCACCGTCATCCGCGGCACGCCCATGACAGTGCAGCTGCTTATCATCTACTATGTCGTATTTGCCAGCGCCAAGTTCAACATGGCACCCTATATCGCCATGTTTGCCTTCGGTCTAAATTCGGGCGCATATGTTTCGGAGATCGTGCGCGGCGGCATTCTGGCGGTAGATATCGGACAAACCGAAGCCGGACGTTCGCTGGGTCTGACCACCAATCAGACGATGGCACACATCGTTCTGCCGCAGGCGATCAAGAACATACTCCCCTCTCTGGGCAATGAGATCATCGTACTGTTCAAGGAAACCTCCATCGTCGGCTACATCGCCATTCAGGATCTGACCAAGGCAGCCGAAAAGATCTACACCAAAACCTTCAGCGCCGTTCCGCTGCTGATCGCCGCAGCCATGTATCTGATCGTAGTCATGATTATGACATGGGGACTGCGCGCACTCGAAAGGAGACTGGGCAAGAGTGATCGACGTTAAAAATCTTCACAAGAGCTTCGGAGATCTTCATGTACTCAATGGCATCGACCAGCATTTCAAAAAAGGCGAATGCGTCGCCGTGATCGGACCTTCGGGCAGCGGAAAGTCTACCTTTCTGCGCTGTCTGAACCTGCTCGAAAAGCCCTCCGACGGCGAAATCTGGTTTGACAACAAACAAATCAACGCTCGCGGCGTAAACATCAATCAGGTGCGCATGAAGATGGGCATGGTATTTCAGCACTTCAACCTGTTCAACAACAAGACCATCCTCGACAACATCACCCTCGCGCCCATCCTATGCAAGGT